>WJLY01000099.1 GCA_014728245.1 Candidatus Effluviviaceae Genus IV sp. | reverse complement strand
GCCCCGGAGGGCGTGACCGAAATCGCATAGGCCTTTGGCCCCTTCGAGGAGGGCCGACCCGCATGGAACAGGGCTCTGCGGCTGAGGAGGCCCGTCGCGGGGAGGTGGAAACCCGTGAAAAAAGTGGCATCCCCACGCGCCCGCTCTGGGGCAGACCCGATCCAGAGTCGGCCTCCCCCCCTCGGCCCTCGCAGGTGCCGGTCCAGTCGCGTGCTCATCGCCGGATTCCTCGGCGGGCGCGGCGCTCGGCGGCGCTCTTGCGCGCGTGGCACGGGTCGCAGAGGCTCTGGGTGTTGGCCAGGTCGTACGCGAGGTCGGGGCGCAGGACCAGGCCGAGGACGTGGTCCACCTCGGTGGCGGGCTCGACGACGCCGTGGCGCCTGCAGTCCTCGCAGAGCGGCTCGCGCCTCAGCTGGAGCGCACGGAGGTTCTGCCAGCGCTTCGACCGGTAGACGCGCGCGGCGAAGGCGAGGGCCGGGTCCCGCTCACGCCGACGCTGGTCGTAGTCGCGGTCCCCCTGCCTGCGGCCACGGGCGCGGCGGAGGAGCTGGGCGTGCGTGGGCGGACGGATGGGCACAGGCGGGGCTCGAGCCCGCCGTGCGCCATGAGGGAGCATACCACAGGTAGTGCTTGAACGCGCGCTATCACACTACGGACGCTCGGGCTCCCATCGAGCATGCGCGGCTTGTGCTAACCTGGGGATCAGAAGGGCCAGCGGGGCCCGATGCAGAAGCAGAAATGGAGTTCAACCATGGAGATTACGCGGACCTTCGAGAGTTGCGACGAGACCACGATCGTGAACGTCGTGCAGGCGGGCACGGACACGCACGTTCTCACGGTGAGCGTGGCCGATAGCCCTGGGGGCGGCAACGTGGCAGTGGGAGGCGCCGGACAGGCACCGCCGCTGCCTGTGCCGGCCGGAGCTGGCGGCGCAACGGCAATGTCATGGCAGGTGAAGCCACCCGCGCCGGGTGCCATCACGCTTCACTGGACGAGTGATGCCGACCCTGCGGAGTCGGTCGAGATCACGTACGAGTACACGTAGGCCTTGCGTATCGCCTTACGCGCGATCGAGTGCCCGGGGTGGGCCTCCGCGCACCGCGTGCGCTGCGCCGAAAGCTGTGACGAGTGAGCGTTTCCGCTCCGACCGGTCGATTGCAGTTCTTGGGTCTCGCTTTGCTCGCGGGGTTGGCGTCGGCTGGGGTCGTCGTCTTGTGGTCGTCGGGTACAACTCCGCCCGGAACTCCTGCCTCGGTCGGCGCCGAAGACGCAGAGACTACGCGTGAGCTCGTCGCGGTCTTGTCCAAACTAGCGGACTCGCTCAATCGAATTGAGCGTGAGCGGATACGACCCACTCTCAGTGCTTCGCCGGAGCACGCGAACGTTGACCAGCCTCCGGCGAACGCCCGCTTGGATGGACTGATTGCCGAACTGTCGGCCTTGGTCGCGTTGTTGAGATCTCGGTACGACACGTCGATCCCGACGGACGTGGAATCGACGACCAGGCGCGCAGAGCAGCGCTCCGGGCTGCAATCCATGGAGAGTACGCAACTCACGGAACAGCACTTTCTCTGGACTTGGCGTGACCTCTACCGGAAGTACGGACAACCGGATTCCGTGAATCCTGCGACTGGAGGACGAAGTACGATTTCTTGGATTTACCGGTATCCCGCAACAGGAAAGATGATCAGCTTTCAACTTGCAGACGGTGTCGTGATCGCCGTCCGACGCGACTGAGCGGAGCTCCGTCTCAAGACCTTCTGCACGTCCTGTTCGACCTCTCGACGCCGTCACGGGCTCGATGATGCCGCTCACCCGCCATGCCGTCTGCCCCCTGGCCTGAGGCATCCTGGGGGGCACGGCCGCCCAACGTAGGCTCCGGAAGTACGACCATCGCCTCATCGCACTCGTCCAGGAGACGCGCGACCCGACCATCGCCACGCGCCTGGGTGTGCCCCGTTCCACGGTCGCGGGGTGGCTCCGTCGTGCGCCGGATCGCGCACCGGTCGTGACTACCCCCACCGCGGAAGCCGAGGCCGCCGAGCTGCGGCTTCGCGTCACCCGTCCCGAGGCCCGCCTCGCTCGCACCCTGGCCATGCTCCGCGTCTTCTTCGCCCTCTTCCGGATCCTCGAGCCCGACCTCACCCGCCTGAGGGTCCCGAACGTGGCCGACAAGGTCAGACTCATCCGGGCCATCGACCGCTCGCGCAAGGTGCTGGGCCTCGGACGCGTGCTGCGACGGATCGGGCTCTCGCCCTCCCGACTCGCAGCCTGGAAGCGCGCGGCCAACGCGTGCGACCTCGACGATGTCTCCTCGTGTCCTCGCTCCTCCCCTCAGCGCCTGACCGCCGACGAAGTCCACGAGATGCGCGCGATGGTCACCTCGCCCGACGTCCGCCACGTCCCCACCGGTCGGCTCGCCGTCCTCGCGTGGCACGCCGCGCGCGTCCTCGCCTCGACCTCCACGTGGTACCGCATCGTGCGGGAGCGGGGCTGGCGCCGCCCCCGGCTCCGCGTCCATCCCGAGGGCCCCAAGATCGGCATCCGTGCCTCCCGGCCCGACGAGATCTGGCACATCGACACCACGGTCATCCGTCTCCTCGACGGCACCCGCGCCTACCTCCAGGCCGTTCTCGACAACCACTCCCGGCGCATCCTGGCGTGGCGCGTTCACGACCATCTCGACCCCGGAGGGTCCGCCGCCCTTCTCGTCGAGGCCGCCCGGGGCCTCGGGGGGCCGCAACCGCGATGCTCCTCGCGGACGCCGGCGTCGAGAACCGCAACCGCGCCGTCGACGAGCTCATCGACACCGGGCTCCTGCGGCGCGTCCTCGCGATGACGCAGATCGCCTTCTCGAACAGCCTGATCGAGGCGTGGTGGCGCGTGCTCAAGCACCAGTGGCTCTACCTCAACCAGCTCGACTCCGTCGCGAAGGTCCGCCACCTTGTCGCGTTCTACGTCGACCAGCACAACGGCCTCATCCCCCACTCGGCCTTCTGAGGGCAGACTCCCGATGAGATGTACTTCGGGACGGGGACTTCGGTGCCCGACCAGCTCGCTGCCGCCCGCAGGACCGCGCGAGAACGACGCCTCGCCACGAACCGCGCCTCCCGGTGTGCCGTTTGCTCGCCAGCCTGACCGTCGACGGAGAGCAAGACGGCAGCGGTGGATGACCAACGATCCCCTCGGGCACGCCCCGACCAGAGGGCCCGGCGGACGGTGGGCGCGTGCTTGTCAAGGGCGCCGTCCGTCCATCCCGGTCTCGTGGGACCACGGTGCGCGCTGCCGAGGAAGGCCCCCTGTATGGCCTCGTCGCCACGGGGACGCCCGTCGAGTCCTCGAACGAAGTGGGCCGAATGTCGTGACACACTGCTCCGCGGCCGGCGCCCGCGAGGCGGTCCCCGGAGCCCGGGGCGGCTCAGGAGGAGGCCGCGGCAGCCTCCCCGCGGACGTCCGTGCCGTTCTCGGCGAAGGCCTTGAAGTCGTTCATGTACTTCAGGCT
>WJLY01000010.1 GCA_014728245.1 Candidatus Effluviviaceae Genus IV sp. | reverse complement strand
GCTCTCAAGCACGGCGGCGGCGCTGTTCCGGGTGCCCGGAAAGACGCTGGCCTCGCTCTTCTCTCGCTGTGCCACTCCGCCTCGCTCGGAAAGATGGTGAGACAAGTTGCAATTATGCAACCCTCAAGATAGGGCTTCCGCCACTGCGTGTCAAGCCGGGGAGAGACCCGGGTCTTCTGAGCGGCCTTGCGGTTCTTGAGCGGACGCCACTTCGTAGGCCGGCCCGGCTGTTGACTGACTTGGTGAATTATGGTATACTGCGCTCGGGATGTATGGGTCTGCGGGGCGGGCGATGAACGCGCCTCGTCCCGCGGGCATAATTGCTCCGCTGGAGCAGAGAGGAGGCGCCATGAGGTACGTTGTGATGGCTCTCACGGTCCTTGCGCTGGCGATACCGGCCGGGGCTCAGATGTACCTGGAGTTCGGCGGTCCGCCCGTGCGCGTCGACTACACGATTCCGCCGAACGGCTCGCAGTGGCACGAGCTGTATCCGGTCTTCTGCACGCCGCACATCCAGGACGGCTACGAGGACAACGGCGACGGCATCGTGAGCGAGTGCGACATCATCATTGTCGACGGCATCCGCTACCACGTCGACTGGGCCGGCCCGACCTACTACCTGGCACTTGCCGACCCCTTCATGGAAATGTGGGTCGAGCCTGAGGGCACCGGCTTCCTGCACGAGGTCGCCCCCAACTTCTGTCAGACGTGGGAGATCCTCGACTGGGAGGACGCGGACCAGGACGGCGAGATCTCGTTCTGCGACATGATACTACTGGCGGACGGCTGGTGGCACGTCGAGGACGTTCGTCTCGACATCACCGTGACCGAGGAGCCGAGCCCTGTCGAGCAGAGCACCTGGACGCAGATAAAGGACTTCTTCTCCGGTCTCTTCTAGGTCCCCTCTGCCACAGGGAATGTAGAGACAGCGCCGCCCGGCACGCCGTGTGCCGGGCGGCCGCGTTTCCCCGCGGC
This sequence comes from Candidatus Effluviviaceae Genus IV sp., assembly GCA_014728245.1. Taxonomy (GTDB): domain Bacteria; phylum Joyebacterota; class Joyebacteria; order Joyebacterales; family Joyebacteraceae; genus WJLY01. The sequence goes on along the minus strand of WJLY01000010.1, from coordinate 6,124 downwards.
GGATTCCCGCCGGCGACTCGCGGCATCGCTGTTCCTCCTCTTCGGCATACGTTCGACCCTTCTCTCCGGATACCACGGACCCTCTGCCATCTACGACGGGCGTTCGCGCCATAGCATGAGCCGTCGGTCACGGCGCTCCAAAGCTACCCCTTGACATCCGAGTCCGCGAGGAGTAACGCTACTCGCGAACGCTTGGCTCGGGTGTCGCGGGGTGCGCGGGCCGCTTCGGAGCCCGCGCGCCCCTCGCCGGCCCCGGCCAAGGACCAGGCGTCCGGGACGGGACGCCGGAAAGGACGGTGTAGCATGAAAAGGTTCGCTATCGCGCTTTCGGTCCTCGCGATCGCCGCGCTGGCCGTGCCGGCGGCCGGACAGACCTACTACTACGACTACAATCCTGTCGACCGTCCGTACGATCCCACGTGGCCGGCTGACGGAGATGAGTGGCACCAGCTCTATCCCAACTACTGCATCTACGACGAGCAGACGGGTCACGAGGACGCCAACGAAGACGGCTACATAGACGCCTGTGAGCACATCTGGATCAACGGTGAGCGCCACCACGTCGAGTGGGTCGGGCCGACGTTCCACCTGAGGGAGATCATGCCTCCCGGCGAGGAGAGACAGCGCAGAGAGATCTACATGGAGCAGGTGGTTCTGCAGGGCGACCGGCCACACGTATACCACGAGGTCTATCCCGTCTTCTGCACAGAGGTGGGGACTACGGAACCGATCGAGTTCGAGTGCCAGGAGGTGTTCGTCGAGTTTCCTCCCGAGTACGCCGGCTGGTGGCACGTAGAGGAAATAACGACGAACATACATACGGTGCCGCAGAGCCCCGTCGAAGGAAGCACCTGGAGCACAATCAAGGACTGGTTCAGGGACCTCTTCTAGAGGGACGGGTGGACAGATAGCGCGCAACAAGACCCCGCCGGAGCGTTCGTTTCCGGCGGGGTCTTTTCATCCCGGCGCTGAACGGAACACCGGCCGTTGACGACGGCGCAGCTGACCGAGCGCGACTGCGCCTCGTCTCCGATGGTTGCTACTCGACCGGTAGCAAGCCGTCTCTCCGCCGGCCGCTACTCGGCCGATAACAGGCCGTCTCTCCGCCGACCGCTAGTCGGCCGCCTCCCGGGTCCGCTCCTCCGACTCGGCGGCGCGTCTGGCCTCGGCCTTCCGCCTGGCCTCCTCGCGCTCGCGGCGCATGGCCTCGAGCCGCACCTCGTCGCGCAGGAGCTCACCGCCCACGAGCCTCCACCCCTCTACTCCCTCGTAGAACCGCTCCACGTGGACGAAGCCCTGCCGCGCCGCCTCCGTCGCTGTGTTCCTGCTCCTTATGCAGTTCGAGCCGTAGCAGTACGTCACGACCGGCGTTACGGTCCGGTCGGCGTCCGGCCAGTGGCGTTCCAGATAGACGTCGAGCGAGTCGGCGAAGAAGCTCGATGAAAGCGCTACGGCGCCCGGGATGTGTCCGACGGCGTGGTCGCCCCAGTGCCTGACGTCGAAGAGGATGAAGTCCTCCGGGGGCGCGTCGGGTCGCAGCCACCTCCGCGAACGCCTGACCCGCTCCAACAGCTCATCGGGGCCCGCGATTCGCACGAACGGGAGCGAGCGGTCGCCCCCCCACTGTGACCAGCCCCCCGGGAAGTACCTCAACTTCTCTACTCCGGCGCGACGGAGGAGGAAATACCCGACGGCGCCTTCGGCTCCCCCTCGCCCGTACACGACGAACTCGTCCTCCAGGTCGACGGGACTGCTGGGCCTGGGGCCCGTCCTGGAGAACGTCTCTCTCGTCTCCTCCGGGGTCCCGAGCGAACCGTCCGCCTTCAGAAACTCGCTGAAGTCGTATGGCAAAGCGTGCGGGATGTGCCCCCTTCTCTCCCCTTTATCCATCCCCGCCTCGCCGCGCTCCCCCGACCACGTGTCCCATCCCCTGGTGTCGATGATCTCGTGCCCGTCGACTCCGAACTTGAGCGCGACGTAGGCGGCGCTGGCCAGCCTCTCGTCCCGCGGCGATCCCGTCCAGGTATCAGGCGAGAGCACTACAGCGTCTCGCTCAACCTCGCGCCCCCCAGAGGTCCACGCCTCGAACCCGCCCGCCAGCAACATGGGCGACTCGGCCCCCGCCGCTTCGAGCGCCCAGAAGAGCGCCGCCGCGTCCGCGTCGAGCGCCGATGCTCCGCAGCAAACGATTTGCCCCCGGCCGGTCACCCCGAGGCTCGCAAACGCCTCCGCGATCTTCCCGAGATCGCTCGGCGGCCCAATCGGTATCGCGCCCGGCGGCGCCGACACCGCACCCGGGATGTGACCCGCCGCGTACTCGGCCGCCGGCCGCCCGTCGAGGACGACGAGTTCGCCGTCGCCGGCCCGCGCCGCCACCCAATCGGCCGTCGCGGTGATCTCCGGATAAGAGGGCGGCCCCTCGTCCCGCATCCACGGCCACTGAACGGCGCCGGTCGACGCCGCGCTCAGACAGATGAGAGCGGCGCACAACGCTACCGGTCCCAGGCATCGCCCTAGTGAGCCGTGCCGCCGTCCGCCCTCGGCACCACCGAGCCGGATGCACAAGTCGGTCACTCCTCTCCCTCCTGCTCCTTCGACCTCCTTATGGCGATCCGAATACAGATGCCGAGTCCGCTGTAGAGAACGATCCCGATCGCTATCGCCATGACCCACGCTGATGTCGGCATCATTCCTCCTCGTTGTCCTTGAACGGCCTCAGCTTGGTGATCAGCGACGCCGTGACGACTATGGCGGCCACGACTCCCCAGCCGCCCACGATGAGCGCCCACGCCGGGTAGTCGCCGTAGGGTCTGGTGAAGTCCTGAACGATGCTCATGACGATGGCCCAGCCGAGCGCCAGTGGCGTCACCCACTTGATGAAGATGTCCCACCAGATCCCGATCTTGAAGTCCGAGACCTCGTTGATGTAGGCCTTCAGCTTACCCGTCCCGTAGAACCAGCCGATCGCTATGCACTCGAGAAGCCCGATGACGACCAGTCCGTAGTCGTTCATCCACCGGTCCACGATGTCGAGCCAGTAGAGCCCCGCTCCCGTGGTGAAGATGATGCCCACCAGAAACCCGAATATCGAGAAATAGAGGGCGGCCCTCTGCTGAGAGATGTGCCACTTGTCCCTGAGGCCGGCCACCGCGCCCTCTACGATCGAGAAGGCAGAGTCGATGCCCAGCGTGAGCAGGGTCACGAAGAACATGACCGACACGAGCGGCGCCAGCGGCATGAGCCCCATCGCGGTCGGATAGATGACGAACGCCAGTCCGGGGCCGCCTCGCACGACCTCGTCGATCGGAACGCCCTGAGTCTGGGCGAGGTAACCGAGGACGCTGAATACCGAGAACCCTGCGAAGAACGCGAAACCGGCGTCGGCGAAACTCGTGATGAAGGCGTTGTTCGCGATGTCGGATCTCTTGGGCAGATAGCTGGCGTAGGCCGTTAGTATGCCGAAGCCGAGCGACAGCGAGAAGAAGACCTGCGCGTAGGCCTGGAGCCAGGTTCGCGCGTTCGTGAGCGCAGAGAAGTCAGGTGTCAGGTAATAGGCCAACCCCTCCGCCGCGCCCGGCAGGGTCAGGCCGCGTATCAGTATGAGCACCAGCAGTATCACGGGCAGCGGGACGGTCAGCATGACCACCTTGCCGACGCGCAGCACTCCGGCCTTGATAATCCAGTAGATGAGGACCCAGGTAGCCGCGAGCCCCACAAGAGCCGGCCAAGAGATCGCGCCTATCTCACCCGGCCCGGACGTTAGGCCCAGCAGGTTGTCGAAGAAGGCCTGCGCGTTGACGCACCACGGCAGCTCGCCGAAAGAGCAAGCCAGGTAGTCCCACGACCAACCCATGACGACGGCATAGTAGAACGAGATGGTCGAGCCTATCCCCAGGGCCCACCATCCGATGAACTCGAACTTCGGGTTCGCCGCGTGAAGCGAGCCCGGCGACGACTTCTGGAAGAGCGACCCCAGCGAGTACTCGAGGATCATGAGAGGAACACCGGCCGTCATGAGCGCGACGATGTAGGGAATCAGAAAAGCGCCCCCGCCGTTGGAATAGGCGACCATCGGGAATCGCCAGAGGTTCCCGAGACCTATGGCGCTCCCGACGGCGGCCATGATGAAGGCCTGGCGGCTCGCCCACCTGTCACGATGAGCCATCTCTACCCTCCTTCCCCCGTGATTGGCGGATCTCTTTCGCGGAGAGATTAACGCATGAAGGCCGTGTTATGGAAGCGTCAAGCGGAGAAGGAGGCGCGGGAGTCGTTGCCCGGGATGCGCGGAGAAGACCCGTGTGAGGGCTCTTAGAAAGGCCCGCGCGAAGAGCCCTCGCGAGACTTCGAGCGGGGCCGCTATCGGTCAGAGTCACGTCGGTCGGAGTCGCCGAAGACGCCCGTGGAGAGATACCGCTCGCCCGTGTCGGGGAAGATGACGACGATCGTGGCCGCCGCGCTATCCTCGCGAGAAGCCACGGCGGCGGCGGCGTGGGCGGCGGCCCCTGACGACAGGCCCACCAGGATACCCTCCTCCCGGGCCAGTCTGCGTGTCATCACGCGCGCCTCGTCGTCGCTCACGAGGACGATCTCGTCGATGATCGAACGGTTCAGAACCGCGGGCACGAACCCGGGTCCGATTCCTTCGATGCAGTGGGGCCGCCTCTCTCCGCCCGAGAGTACGGGAGACGCCTCGGGCTCCACGGCCACAACGCGAAGGGACGGGCGACGGCGCTTGAGCGTCTCACCGACACCGGTGATAGTCCCACCGGTGCCGACGCCGGCCACTATGTAGTCGACGTTGCCCCGGGCGTCGTCCCAAATCTCCTGTGCGGTCGTGCGTCTGTGGATCTCGGGATTGGCCGGGTTCCCGAACTGGTCCAGCATGACCGCCCCTTCCGTATCGTCCACGATCCTCCGAGCGCGCTCGATGGACGCGCTCATTCCGGACTCGCCGGGCGTCAGAACGAGTTCGGCCCCGAGCGCTCTGAGCAGGTTCCGCCGCTCGACCGACATCGTGTCCGGCATCGTGAGCACCACGCGATAGCCCCTGGAGGCGCCGACGAACGCGAGGCCTATGCCGGTGTTGCCGCTCGTGGGCTCCACGATGGTCGCGCCGGGCTGCAGGACGCCGTGCCTCTCCGCGTCCGCGACCATGGCGTAGGCCACGCGGTCCTTGACGCTTCCCAGCGGGTTCTGAGACTCGAGCTTGGCGAGCACGCGGGGGCCCTGCGGGACGACCCGCCGCAGGCGGACCATCCTGGTGCGCCCGATCATGTCGGTTATGTCTCGTCCGATGTTCGGCATGGCGACACGAACTTACAGGTTAGGCAGCCGCCAGTCCAGAGACAACGAACGGCGAAGCCGGGCGAGCGGCGGTAGACCGCGGCGCGTCTCACGGGACTCCTGCCTCCCAGTACGGACAGGTGCGCAACCCGGGGCAATGATGCGGAGGGTCTGCCGGAGCTCCCGGCCCGGCGCAGAGATGGCCCTCACGCAAGGAGAGGCGCCCCGCGCTGTGGGCACGGGGCGCCCTCTCACTCTCCGGGCGCGTTCCGCCCGGAACCGCAGCCCGCGGTCGTTGGGGCGCGCATGCTGGCCCCAAGTGACCCGGCTCTTACTTCAGAAGCACCATCTTCGTCGTCGCGCCGTAATCAGACGCCTCCATCCGGCAGAAGTACACGCCCGACGCGACAGACGAGCCGCCGTCGTCGCGGCCGTCCCACACTACCGTGTGGTAGCCGGCGTCCACCTCACCGTCGACAAGCGTCCGAACAAGCCGTCCGCTCACGTCGTACACGCGAAGCGCCACCCGACCCTCGGAAGGAAGCCCGTAGCTCACTTCCGTCACAGGGTTGAACGGGTTGGGAGACACGCCCTCGAGAACGTAACGCGAAGGCACAACCTCGCCCTCCGGTACCTCCGTCGGGCTGCCGCCGTAAACGTGCACGCACCACTCGTTCAGCGCGCCCGTGTCGTAACCAGCGTTGTCGCTCACCCAGAGCTCCCACTCGCCCGCGCTGCTCTCGCCCGCGAAGTCGCTGAGCGAACCGGGGCCGTCTACCACAAGCTCCGAGTCGTACCACCCAACGATGTCGTCCGAGCTCGAGCCCGTGCGGTTATGGAG
>WJLY01000098.1 GCA_014728245.1 Candidatus Effluviviaceae Genus IV sp. | reverse complement strand
CGGCCTGGATACGACGCGGATCAAGGACAGGCGCGACGCCAGCCGGCAGTCGCGAACGGTTCGTGAGGTGCTCTGCCGGCTCTATGGCTCCGTGATGAGCGAACGCTGGGAACTGCAGCTCGTGGCCGACGAGGTCGGCATGGGCAAGACATTCGTCGCCCTCGGCGTGGCGTACTCACTCCTCCATCACATGCGAGGACAAGAGCCCGACCGAGACCTCCGTGGTTGCTACAGAAAGGTCCTCGTCCTCACGCCTGGGAACGTGTCCCTCTTCGAGAAGTGGTATCGGGAGGTGAAGGAGTTCGTCCGGCGGTGCGTACGGCCCGAGCATCGCGCCGATGCGGAGTCGTGGTTTGCGCCGATCAAGGTGGAGCGCTTCGACGAGCTCGCGCCACCCCTCGCGAACGCAGTGGGGCCGAAGGTGCTCGTGGCGCACACAGGCATCTTGGGGAACCGAAAGCTCCAGCACTACGACCTGAAGCGTCGGTTCCTGCTCGGCACGCTCTTTCGGTACTGGGGCAACCGGTTTCGCGTCAAGCAGAGAGCCCTCCTTCTCAAGGGCGCGCCTCCGAAGTGGGGCAGCGACCCCTACGCGCTGAACGACTTGTACGAGGATGAACTGGCCGTCCTGCCCTACGGGGAAGAGCAAGCGCTTCGGGCACTGAGTCTCCTCGACCGTCCAGACGAGAACGGCAAGCCGTCGAGGGTCGAGGCGCTCCTCGAATTGTGCCGAGAGATCGCGACGCCCTACACACGGAACCGGAATTCGCTCTTCCGCAAGGTCGAGCAGAAGCTCGTTGCTCTCCACAAGGAGATCGCGGCTTCCGCCCTTCGCCGGTCCATCCCTCTTGTCATCGTCGACGAGGCGCACAACTGGAAGAACGGGCCGAGCATGGGCAGCAACGGGTATCACGCCTTCCGAGACCACCTGGCCCCATGGACACGCCGACTTCTTCTCCTCACGGCCACGCCCTTTCAACTGGCGCCGGCCGAGATGCTCGAACTCATCCGCATCGGCGAGGACATTCAGCCGGCAGCGACCAAGATGGATTCCGAGGAACGTGTCGCGCGGATCCGGAGTCGGCGCAAGACAGTGCTCAAGCCGGCTCTGGACAACTCCGCCCGAGCGAGTGTCCGATTCGCCAAGGCCTGGGCTCGCCTACCGTGGTCGGTTCCCACTGCGGAGGTCGCCGATCTCTGGGCATCGAAGAAGTTGACCGAGGCTCGTGAGGAGCTGCATCGGATCGCCAACCTCTCCGGAGTCGTCGATCGCTCGAATCTGGACTCGGTGATCGATGGCGCAGTGGCCACGCTCGACCCGAACGTCCGCGAGTTTCTCCGAGAAGCGCTCCGGCTCTATGCGTTCAACTCCGATCTCTCCCAGGAGCTCGGCGAACTCGTGATACGCCATCGCCGGAGGACCGACCACAGACTCTTCCGCGTCGGTAGCGAGGTTCAGCGGAACGTGGAACTCGTGGCGGCACGACCGGACAGCCACGTGCTCCATGCGGCCGCCGGGATCGATGTCCGTGGGGAAGGAGAGCTACCCCACTACCTGCTCATGCGGTGTGTCTCGGAGATGAAGCGCGGCAAGGGCCGGTCGTCACTCGGAACCGCTCTCACCGGATGCTACTCGACCTTGCTCCACAGTGCCGAGGGGCGGGGAATCAAGAACGCTCTCGGCGAAGGGACCATGGGGCAGGTCCACCTCGACGTCCTCCTGGAGATGGTCAGGGAGGATCAGGACTCGACGCATCCCAAGGTCCGCGAGGTCGTCGACGGGGTCATGAGGGCATGGCAGGATGGAGAGAAGAGCCTCGTCTTCTGTTTCCGCACGAACACCGCTGAGAGGCTCAGGGCGATCATCAACGAGCGTATCCGCGTTGTCCTGGACGAGCGTCGGGCGTGCTGTCTCGGCGGCGGTGAGAAGCTGAAGACGTTGCGCGGCCGCCTCACCGGACGCGATCGGGACCTGATCGTCCTCGGTCTGGACCGCGTCTTCTCGTCTCTCTACTGGGCGCGCCGAGCCGAAGGCGAGGAGCCGGTCTTCGCTCCCGGAGATCTCCGGCTCGACGACCACGACCTCGAGCCCCTTGTCGATGTGGCCCGCCGCTTCGACGTCGACCTACTGGGCGAGAGAGTGGACCGTGTGTTTCTCCAGCGTGCAGTCGAGCACGTGATCGCCAGCCGGCTCGGCACGCGCAAGGGGCTCGGGTCGCTCGAGAGGCGGGTCTTGGAAGACATGGCCGACCTGAGCTGGGTGGCGCGTCCCTATGGCCTTCAGGCTGCGCCCCCGGAGGAGGGCGATGGCGCCGAGGGGGCAGGAGGAGATGACCGGCCGGAGTTCGACGAGCGCGGCGTTCATACGGTCTACGAGGAGTTCCCCGGCTACGTGGCGGACACCCGCGAGAACTCGCGATTGGCGGGCGAGCTGGCGGACCGGCGGGCCCGGGCGCGGCGTACGGGGCAAGTCCCGATTCTCGATGTGTATGTCGAGGGGCCGAGCCTCTGGTTCGGTACCGACCCTATGGAGGAGGCTGGTCGGGCTTCGAAGCCGAAGGTCGAAGGCGAGAGCACTGCGCTCCGGCAGATGCACCACCACCTCTGGGCCCTCACGCAGGACGGAGAGGCGCTGGACTGGCGGTCACGCCTCCTCGTGTTCCAGGCGATGCGTCGAGCCCTGCTCCGCGAGTCCGTGCTCCTCCGGCTCCTACCCGATCGGACCGACCTGGAGGAGGGCAGTTGGGGCGACCTGATCACTCGGTCCTTCTTCGATCTTCTGCCGGGGCAGCGCGAGAGCATGGCGGATCGGATCGCCATCTTCCTCGAGGATCTGCAGTCCGCGAGCGGGTCCTTTGACGATCCGAGTTCCCAGCGGTTCGTGTTCTACGACGCCACGCGCCTCCGGGACCAGAACTTCGTCGCACTCGTTACGGGTGCAACGAAGGCGGCTGTCCGTGAGAGGATCTTCGCCGGCTTCAACACGCCGCTTCTGCCAGAAGTGCTCGTGTGCACCGCCGTCGGTCAGGAGGGCATCGATCTGCACCGGCACTGCCGCCACGTCGTCCACTACGACCTGGCCTGGAACCCCGCCGTGCTCGAGCAACGCACGGGCCGTGCCGACCGGATCGGCAGCAAGACCTTCCGCGAGCGGAACCGTGCTCGAACCGACGCCAAGCCCCACCTGGAGATCGGCGTCCCGTTCCTCGCGGGCACCTACGACGAGAGGATGTACGAGGAGCTCCGCCTGCGCGCCCAGACTTTCGAGGTTTTGACGGGTGGTGACCTCGCCGCCGACCGTGCCGAAGGAGAGGACCACGTCAAGGGTGCCGAGGACAAGGAGCGCGGTCTCCGCTTCGTCCCCCTCCCCGGCGACATGGTCCACGACCTGAGGGTGAAGCTCCAGGTGTGGGAGGGGTGAGTTGAGATCGGGCGGCGGATCATGTGATCCCGACCCAGGCTCAGCGGCTACCTTGCACGCGAGGGCCGCCTTGGGCATCCAGCAGGGCGCGTTCTGCCCCGGCGCTGCCGTTTTCGCCCAGTTCGACGATCCTCTTCGGATCGAGAACCGCGTTCGCGACCGGCAGGGCCAGCGGATCCACTGCAGCGGTCATCCTTCGGCGCTCTTCGTCATCCTCCCCATCACCCCCTTGACCCGTGGCGGCCCGAGGGCTCGCCACGTTCTGGTGGGTGGGCATCAAGGACTGTGTCGGAGGCATGGGAGGCCGGGAAGTTCCGGCGCGGGGACGTCCGAGCCTCCTACCTCGAGG
>WJLY01000097.1 GCA_014728245.1 Candidatus Effluviviaceae Genus IV sp. | reverse complement strand
TGTCCCCGAGGCGTACTTGAAGGAGACGGAGACGAGCGGCAGGACCGCGTGGACGTGGGCTCCGACAAGCGGCAGCTCGACCGCCCCGGCGCCGAAGACCGGGTGCCCGAAGGCCAGGACCCGGCCGTCCTCTACGTGCGTTAGCGTCCCCACGGCCGTCCAGTTCATGTCACCGCCCACGAAGCGGACTCCGACAGACGAGCCGGGAACCAGCTCTCCGGCCTTCCCTTCTCCCCCCGCCGAGATGCCCTGCACGGGCGCGAAACCGAGTTCGGACAGCAGGGCCGCGGCCGCGTCGGGAACGGAGGTCCCGGCTCCGGACACCACGAGCGGCAGCGGCATGGCCGAAAGCGGCCTCCCCGCGTACGCGCCCACCGCCCCGGAGGTCGCGTGGTCCAGGCCCGCGGACTCCACGCCCGCAAGTCGCGACACGCCGGCCATTCTCGAACGTTCGCGCTCATCCTCCGGAATGAGCATGAGCCCGAGCGCCCCCCGCGAGCTGCCGTCCTCCGTCCCCGCGGGGCTCTCGATGGCGGGCAGCATCTCCCCGATCGGAGTTATGCCCGCGATCGGCTCCCTGCTGAAGGGCCAGGTGGCGGAGATGGCGCCAAGGAGCCTTCCCTCCCTGTAGACAGGGCTGCCGCTCATTCCCTGCGCGATCCCGGTCCTCTCGACCCGCTCGCCTTCCGCGCGGGCGATTATGAGGTCCCTCCCCGGCGCCGAGCCGCGGACGATTCCCAGGATCTCCATCTCGAACTCCTCGACCGTCGTGCCGGAGAAGACCGACCTGGCGACGCACCTGTCGCCCGGGCGGATCTCGTCTACGCCGACGAAGCTCTCGGACTCGGCCGCGCGGGACGCGCCGGAGAAGCCTGCGGTAGCGAGAGCCAACGCGAGACAGAGCCACCTCGAAGCCATCCGAATCCTCCACGGATCTAGTGGGACCACCGGGTCGATCGCGAGACAAGAGTCTCCGGCATGCGCCGCGCGCTGTCAAGCGCGCGCCCTACCTGACCCCGACCGACGACGGGTCGCTGACGAGGGTCGCCCTCAGGCGGAATCGCACGGGCACATCGACCAGGAAGTCGGTGGGCTCGCCGTCGATCACGTGAGGCCGGAACTTCCACTGCATGAGCGCCCTCTCTGCGGCCTCCTCCATCCGATCGTCGACCTCCGAAGAGAGCACCCAGACACGCGCCACGCGTCCGAACTCGGTCACGTGGACCCTGAACTCCACCACTCCCTCGGTCCCCGCCGCTATGGACTCGGGCGGATAGACAGGCTTGACGAACCGGGAGTAGACGACGTCCCGGCTGGTCGGCTGGGGAAGAGAACGTTCGAGCGCCGACAGAAGCTCGTCCCCGTACTCCTCCTCGTAGTTGTTCGAGTCTGTGCGCGGCTCCTCTCTCTCGCCGTCCTCGGTCGCCACGAGCCGGGTCTCGACGACGCGAAAGTAGCCCTCGGACCCTCGTCCATGAACCTGCCGCTCGGCCTCGAGCGCTCCGACCTCCCTGCGAACACGGATCTCCGGCATCAGCCTCACGGGGCCCTCGTAGCCCATGCGGCGGACCAGGGGAATCTGCTGTCTGAACGGGGCCATCGCCAGAGCCAGGATAACGTGGAAGGCGACCGCCCCGGCCACGGCCCATCGGATGCGGACCGCGTAGACGCGCTCGCGGCGGCGACGGTACCTGGTGACGTAAGGACTGCCCAAAGCCATAGACGACCCGATCGGAGCCGGCCGGCGGACCGGACGATGAAGGGGGAAGTGAAGGGGGGGTTCCCACCCCGTTTAGACACAATTGGGGGCGACGGGGTACAGCGGCATACAGGCCCATCCGGCTACTGCCCGAACTTGTAGCCCTTCGGCACGACGACGATGCCGTTATCGGTTATCGTGAAGCGTCTGGCGTCCTCTTCACGATCGTAGCCTATCTGGGTCCTGGGGGGAATCTTGACTCCCTTGTCGACTATCACGCGCCGCAGCTTCGCGTAGCGCCCGATGTCGACGTCCTCCATGAAGATGCACTCGAACGCGTAGCTGTAGCTGTTGGTGCGGACGCGCGGGGAAAGCACGCACCTCTGGATCCGCCCGCCGGAGACGATCGTGCCGGTCGACACTATCGAGTCGACCGCTATCCCCATTCTGCCGCCCTCGCTCGCTTCCGCGTACAGGAACTTGACGGGAGGGTACTGGCCCTGGTGGGTGCGAATCGGCCAGTCGTCGTCGTAGAGGTTGAGTTCGGGGCTGGTGCCGACGAGGTCCATGTTTGCCGACCAGTACGACTCGATCGTCCCCACGTCCCTCCAGTAGGCGGGAGCGCCTCCGCCGTAGACGTAAGCCCTGACGTCCAGCCCGTCGCGGATCATGCCCGGCAGGACCCCGTGTCCGAAGTCGAACTCGTCTCTCGTCGCCGCCTCGCGGAGCCTCTCGATCATGAAGTCGGTGTTGAACACGTAGATCCCCATCGACCCGACGACCCTGTCCGGCTTGCCGGGGACGGTCTTCGGGCGCTCGGGCTTCTCCTCGAAACCGGTCACCCTCATACCCTCGTCGACCTCGACCACGCCGAGCCCGGAAGCCTCCTTGACGTCCTTCTCCTGCACGCAGACGGTCGCGGCGCAACCGCAGGCGACGTGGTACCTGAGAAGTCCGGCGTAGTCCATCGTGTACACGTGGTCGCCGGAGAGGATCAGCACGTACCGCGGTTGCAGCTGCTCCAGCAGGTAGGCGTTCTGCCATATCGCGTCGGCCGTTCCCCTGTACCAGTTCTCACCCAGCCTCTGCTGCGCCGGAACGTTCTCTATGAACTCGCCGAGGTTGTAGCTCAGAAAGCCCCACCCCTTGCGGATGTGCCGGGCGAGGGAGATCGACTTGTACTGCGTGAGGACGAAGATCCGCCTGAGGCCGGAGTTGATGGCGTTGGACAGGCTGAAATCGATGATGCGGTAGATCCCGCCGAACGGCACCGCCGGCTTCGCGCGGTCTCGGGTGAGCGGCCACAGCCGCTCACCCTTGCCGCCCGCCAGGATCATCACTACGGTGTCTGAGTTCATTCGGGCTCCCCGAAGAGGCGCATCCACGCCGCGCGGAAGTCACCTTTGGACCGGGGACTCCCGGAATGGAATGACCGCGCCCGCTACTCGTCGCGGACCATGTTGCCGGCGGCGAAGCCGCTCCCGTTGGCGGCGGAGCAGATCGAGTATTTCTCCTTGACGCTCACGACCTCGATCACCCCGATCAGCTCCTCCTCCGCTCCAAGGGAGAGTCCGGTGGCCGGATCAATCAGCTCCTCGCCCATCTCGTATACGTTGAACTTCATCCCGGGCTCGACGCCGACCGTCTCTCCCGCGTTCAGGTAGATCTTGCCGCCGTCGGCCTTGACCACCCTGCCGGTCCACGGCACGCCTTCCAGCGTGTCGGTGATCTTCTCCACCAGGTCCTCTATGGCCTCGCGGCTGGCCTTGCCGACCAGAGTCTCGTCGAACTTGCCCTTGTGCCCGAACGAGAAGTCCTCCGTTCTGACCTTCAGACCCATCTGGCTCTTCTCATCCGATGCGGTGTCGGCCAGTATTATCTCGCCTGTGGTCGTGTCGATCATCCTGACGTCGATCGAGACCCGCGCGGTCGTCTTGGAGACGCCTCCGCCGATCGCCTCGAACGCGCCGCCGGTCTCGGACTCCATGTAGCCGAACTCGGACACGCTGCCGTAGACGATCGCCGCCACGCCGAGCAGCTTTCCGAGCTTGGGGGCCGTCTGCTCGGTCACTCTGCCC
>WJLY01000096.1 GCA_014728245.1 Candidatus Effluviviaceae Genus IV sp. | reverse complement strand
TGACGCTGCCAACCTTGGTGGCTCGGGTCGTGGCCCTGTGCTCCATGTAGTTCCGAACGTGGTCTCCCACGTAGCGGTTCGAGAGCAGCCAGTGATGGAGCCTCTCGGAGCTTCGAATGAAGCACGCCGCGGCAAGAAGCAGGAACGGCGTCGTCGGCAGGAGGGGTACGAAGACCCCGATAACGCCCAGACCCACGCAGATCAGGCCCGCTGAGACGAGCAGGTAACGGACCGGACCCGTGGTGCGATATCGACCGCTAACGGGCATCACCTTCCCTCGTTCCCGGGGAACCGCCCGCCCCGGGGCATCCTCGCACACGCGAGGAACCCCGCCTAGTCGTCCCCTTCGATTCGCCGCATGGAAGTCGGACGTAGAATGTCCACCGGCTCGGATGGTATGTGCTGTTCCCACTCCCCGTACATCGGGTTGGGAAGAACGAACCAGTCGAAGCCCCAGTGGCAGAGCGCCAGGTCGACGGCCGCCGCGCGGTCCTCTACCGCCTCTCCGTAAGCTCCCGCCGAGGCGTCATCCGGAAGCTCCCGGGCCTCGAACACGTCCGAGAAATCGCGCAGGTTGTCGCCGAAGTACATGAGCACGTTGTGCCTGGCGCCGATCGCGTCGCGCCTGGGGGTCTTGTCGGAAGAGCCGCCCTCCGGCTTGAGATACATCCGCCGCGCGATCCCGGTCGTGTCGATGCCTACACGCGCGAGCGCCCGAACGGTCCATTCCTGATTCGCGCGATTGCGGTTCGAGAGGTACACTACCGTGACTCCGAGTTCCTCCGCTCTTTCGATGAACCGCTTCGCACCGGGGACCAGCTCCACCTCCTCCACCCCCTCCCGCTCGAACCTCGACCAAAGCTCCGGCGTATAGTCGAGGCCGTTCTCGTACAGGAACGTCTGGAAACTGGAGTTGTCGAGTACCGTCTGGTCCAGGTCCATCACCACCGCGGGACGAAGCATGGTGGAGGTCTCTTCATCGAGAAACTCCTCCATGAGTTCCGCCAGCCGCAGGCCGGCAACCGTGTAGATGCAATGACAACACGCCCGATACTCCGCCGACGTCTGAACGTAGACGTTTGCGTACGTCGACTCCCGGGCCTCGCTCGCTTCCCTGGCCGTAGACGACAGCTCACGGCCTTCCGCACGCCTCGGGGCCTCCGCGGTCGATGCCGCCTCGGCCGCCGTCCCCGACGCCGCCGACGCCAGCAGCGCTGCAATCGAGATCAGCATCACGAGCACGAGCCTGCAGACCGCTTCTTTCGACGCTGACATTCGTACCTCCCGTCACATTGGGGCCGCCCGCGGGCGGCCGGAAGCGCTAACCCCAGGCACCGGTGGATCCGGCATCGCGCAGGATAGCAGCCCGGCCGGCCGGGGTTCCAGATGTTTGAACCCGGAGCGCGCAACTGTGCGTAGCCCGCGGCAGGGCACAGGCCCCGCACTGCCCCCGGCTCCGATCTGCGACCGCCGGTCGCAGTCTCTGGGGGCGCCTTCGCTCAGTTTGCAGTCTCTGGGGGCGGCTTCGCTCAGTCCATGCTCGCTACCCGCTGGGGCGATGCCGCAAGCACCCCGGCGGTGGGGCGACGCCGCCGGCACCCCTGCGCCAAGGCAGGCCACCGGAAGATTGCGACTAGCGAATGGCGCTCAAATGCGCTAAACTTGCATCGAGACGACATTTGCCCACGCCTAAGACGACGGACGACTGCCAGACGCCATGCGGCCGCACAACACCGTCCGCTGATCTCTGGAGCCGTGAGCGCCCTCGAGGCACAGCGACGGGGTACCACCGTGATCGGCAGAACGGTCTCCCACTACAGGATCGTCGAGCAGATCGGCGAGGGCGGGATGGGAGTTGTCTACCGCGCGGTCGACACGAAGCTAGACCGGACGGTGGCGCTGAAGTTCCTCCCGGAGTCCCTGACCAGAGACGAAGAGGCCAGGGAGAGGTTCCTGCTGGAGGCCAGGGCGATCTCGGCCCTGGAGCACCCTAACATCTGCACGATCCACGAGATTGATGAAACGGACGACGGCCGTCTCTTCATCAGCATGGCCTGCTACGAGGGAGAGACGCTGAAGTCCACGCTGGAAGGCGGCCCGCTCGGGGTGGCCGACGCGGCGCGAATCGCGTCCGAGACAGCGGAGGGCCTCGCGGAGGCCCACCGGCTGGGCATTGTGCATCGCGACGTCAAGCCCGCGAACATCTTCGTGAAGGTCAACGGCCGGGTCAAGATACTGGACTTCGGGCTGGCGATCCTCGCCGGGCAGTCGGATCTTACGCGGGCCTCGAGCACCGTCGGCACGGCCGCCTACATGTCCCCCGAGCAGGTGCAGGGCGGCGACGTCGGCCCCGGGACCGACGTCTGGTCGTTGGGCGTCGTCATGTACGAGATGCTGACGGGGCGCAGCCCGTTCGAGGCGGAGTACGAGCAGGCGGTCTTCTACCGAATCATGACCGACGACCCGACCCCGGTGGAGGAGCTGCGCCCGGAGACGCCGCCCGCGCTCGCCCCGATCTTGGCGAGATGCCTCGAGAAGGCCCCCCAGGACCGCTACCGGACGATGGACGACCTGCTCGCGGACCTGAACGGGGCCGAGGTAGGGCCCGGAGCGCAGAAGTCGAAGACCGGCGCCGGGGTGCCCGGGCGGCGCCCGTCGCGAGGCCCGACGCGAACGCTCATCGGAGTAGCGGCGCTCCTCGTACTGGCGGCGGTACTCCTCGCCGTCCCGCCTGGCCGCGACTTCATACGCCGCCGGCTTCTCGGCATCCGCGACAGCGGCGGGAAGCTGCTCGCGGTCCTTCCCTTCACACCCACACCTGCTACGACTGTCGATGCCGCGTTCTCCGACGGGTTCGTTGAGCACCTGACGTTCCGGCTCTCCCAGCTGGAAGAGCTCGAGGGAGCGCCGCTCATAGTCCCGGCCGACGAGATCCGAGAGAGCGCAACAACGACGTCTGACGAGGCGGCCGACGCGCTCGGCGCTACCCTCGCCCTCGACGGCGAAATCGACCGCGGTGGAGACCTCGTCGGGATCCAGCTGGAGCTCCTCGATCCCCGCTCGAGAATGCCTCTCGAATCCTGGACCACGACACAGCGCATAGGGAATGTCTCAGTGCTACAGCAGCAGGTCGTCGCGAGCGTTGCGATCATGCTCGGCGTCGAGCTGGACGAGGACGCGCTTCGCCTCCTCGCCGCCGGCGGCACGACGGTTCCGGGCGCGTTCGAGTCGTATCTCAAGGGGCTGGGCTTCCTCCGGGACGCCGAGAACGATTCCGTCGCCGTCGAGAGAGCCGTCCGCCTCTTCACGGAGGCGATCGGTGAGGACCCGGGCTACGCCCTCGCCCACGCCGCGCTCGGCGAAGCGCTCTGGCGGAGATGCCGGCGGACCAGCGACGAGACCTACAGGCTTCAGGCGATAGCGAGCCTCACGCGGTCGATCGAGCTGTCCAACGCGCTGGCGGCTCCTAACGTAGTCCTGAGCGAGATCTGCGCCGCCGCAGGAGACTACGAAGGCGCTGTCGGGCACGCAGAGAACGCGCTCGACGTCGACCCCGGCAATCTCCCGGCCCTGAACCAGCTCGCGTCGCTGCACGACAAGCTGGGTCGGCCCGACGAGGCGGAGAGCCTCTACGAGGACGCCGCACGCGCTCGGCCGTCTCACTGGGCCGTACACACCCGGCTGGGGATCTTCTACCGTTCCCGCGGCCGGTACGAGGACTCCGCGAAGGCCTTTCGGAGAGCCGTGGCGCTGGCCCCGGGAAACGCAGTCAGCTACGGGAACCTCGGCGTCGTCTACTACGAGATGGAGCGGTATGAAGACGCGCTCGACATGCTCGAGCGGGCGAACGAGATAGACCCCAGCTACTCGGGCTACGCGAATCTCGCCACGTTCCACTTCCACGAAGGCCGTTACGCAGACGCGGCCAGGATGTACGAGCGAGCGCTCGAGATCGACGGGAGCGACTACCGCGTCTGGGGCAATCTCGGTTCCTCGTATCTCTGGGTGCCCGGCCACAGGGAGGAGGCTCTTGAGGCCTACCGGACAGCCGCCGCCAGGGCCGAGGACGCAAGAGGCGCGGGGCTCGCCGGCCCGGAGGTCCTCTGCCTTCTAGGGGGTTACTACGCGGAGATAGGAAGACCGGACACGGCCCTCGCTCTCACCGAACAGGCGCTGGCGGAGGCTCCCCGCAACGTGGAGATCATGTTCCAGGCGGGGCACAACTACGAAGTGCTGGGGGATCGAACGCGCGCACTCCGCTTCATAGAGTCCGCGCTCGAAAACGGCTACTCGAGAGACCAGGTGGAGAGGACCCCGGCCCTCAGGGGGCTCTGCACCGATCCCGACTACCGCCGAGTGGCGGAGCGCACTGCGGACAGATCCTGAGCCTCGCGGCTCGGGGTCACAGAAGGAGGAGCATCTCATGCCGAAGACTGTCGCGCTGGTGGAAGCTAAGGAGGGGACCGGGCGCGTGGCCGAGTGCCAGGTCAAGCGCGGAGACGAGGTCGTGTGGGACGCCGGCGGCACGCACATCACGGTCTGGTTCCCGCAGCGAGGCGTCTTCCCGAAGAGCGGAATCGACATCAGGAGCGGGAAGGGCTCTCTGACCGTCAAGGAAGACGCTCCGGAGGGAACCTACCACTACGCCATCTACTGCCACGACACGAAGCGGTTCCTGGAAGGCAACTCGCATCCCGTCATGATAGTCAAGGGTCCGTAGCCGACCGGGGCCCGATGAATCGAAAAGGCAAGTGGGGGGGCCTCCCCTCGCGAGCCTGGCGCGCCGCCGCGTCAGTCGGCGCGCGCCGTTGTCGGATAGTACCCGCGTCACGCGAGGAGAGCGGAGTGACGAAAGAACGACAGCTGAACCGGACGCCCGCTGAAGTCGAGCGCGAGAACCGCAGGCTCCACCGCGCCGTGGAGGAGCTGTCGGTTCTCAACGACCTCGCGCGGGAGATCGGCGCGTCGCTCGATACCGAGCAGGTGATGTCTGCCATCGTACGGCGCTCCGTCAAGGCGGTCGGGTGCGAAGAAGGAGCTGTCACGCTCATCGACAGCGATTCGAAACCCGGGCCTCAAGGCCACACGCTCGTGCGGGCGTCGGCGGGCACGACCGACCACACGGCATTCCACGTCAAGGAGGCCCTTCTGGGCTGGATGCTACTCCGGAAGCACGCGGTGGTAGTGAATCGCCCGAGGGAGGACGATCGCTTCCCAGGCGCGTCGTGGGACCCGCGCGTTCGCTCCATCCTCTGCGCCCCACTTCTCGTCAGGGGAGATCTGATCGGGGTGCTGACTGTCTACAACCCACACGACCCGGAAGGATTCACCGAGGACGACCAGAGGATTCTCTCGATCATAGCGTCTCAGTCGGCGCAGGTGGTAGAAAACGCGCGGCTCTACGAGGAGGAGCGAGCCTACGAGCTCGTCCGCAGGGAGCTCGAGCTCGCTCGGGAAATTCAGGTGGGACTGCTGCCCGGCTCGCGACCCGCGATTCCCGGGTACGACGTAGCCGGAGCCGGCATCCCGGCACGCGAGGTCGGAGGCGACTATTTCGACTTCATCCCCGCGGCGGACGACCGCACCGTCGTGTGCCTCGGGGACGTGTCCGGGAAGGGACTCCCGGCCGCGCTCCTCATGGCGAATCTCCAGGCGACGGTCCGGGGCCAGGTGCACGTCGATCCCAGGCCGAGCCGCTGCCTGGCCAGGGCCAACACGCTTCTCTGGAGCAGCACGGCGAGCGACCGGTTCGCGACTCTGTTCTTCGGCCTTCTCGATCCGGCCGAGAACGCGCTCGAGTACGCAAGCGCCGGCCACGAGCGCCCCGTGCTGATCGCAGCGGACGACTCGGTGCGCCGTCTGGAAACCGGCGGAACGGTCCTGAGCTTCATCGAGGACGCCACATTCGACGACGACGTCGTATATCTCTCCACTGGCGACACGATCACGGCGTACTCGGACGGCGTTGTCGACGCGTGCAATGAAGCGGACGAACAGTTCGGCGAGGACCGGCTGATCGAGGTTCTCCGAGAGCGCAGGGGCGCCCCCGCCGGCCGGCTCATCGAGGACGTGGTCGCCGCCGTCCAGGATCATTCAGGCGGTGCCCCGCAGACCGACGACATGACGCTTGTCGTCATCAAGCGATCCGGATAGCGGGGGGCCCCGCTCTGCCGGTTCTGCCATTCAGGTCACCTGGCGGCGCCCTCTCGTGAGTGCTATGATGGAAGTTGAAGCGTCTTGACACGCCCCCGGATGGATGGAGCCTGGAGTGCTTTGACACGCCCCCCGGGCGGATGGACCCCGGGGCATTCTGACACGACACGTCCCAGAAGGAAGGCGGAGTACCGGACATGAATCGCAATGCAGCGCTGCCGCTCGCACTCACTGTGATCTTCTGCGCGCTCGCAGTCGCCGGCGACGGACAGGCGGTCGAGCTGACGTTCCAGGTGCGCATGTCCTACCAGATCGAACTAGGCAACTTCGATCCTGCGGAGGACTTCGTGGATCTGGCGGGCACGTTCAACGACTGGGGCACGGATCCCCTGACGCCGCTGGCCGACGCCGACGGCGACACGATCTACGAGGTCACGCTCGACGGGTTCTCGCCGTCCGCGGAGATCGAGTACAAGTACCGGCTGAACGGGCAATGGGACGGAACCGAGGAGTTTCCCGGCGTCGGCAACAATCGCCACTACACGGTACCCGCGACCGACGACACGATTCTCGTCTGGTACAACGACCTCGAGCCGGGCGGCGGCTACGACCCCTCCCAGCTCGGGTGGTGGAACGACTGCGTCTTCTACGAGATCTTCGTCCGCAGCTTCTACGACAGCGACGGCGACGGAATCGGCGACTTCCCGGGGCTCACCCAGAAGCTGGACTACCTGAACGACGGCGACCCGGGGACCGACGACGACCTAGGCGTCACCGGCATATGGCTCATGCCAATCCAGGACTCACCGAGCTACCACGGGTACGACGGCGTCGACTACCGCTCCATCAACCCGGACTACGGGACGATGGCGGACTTCCAGACCTTCCTCGCGGCCGCTCACGACCGCGGCATCAAGGTCATCATCGACTACGTCATGAACCACTGCTCGAACCAGCACCCCTGGTTCGTAGAATCGGCCCAGGGGAGCCCGGGCTACCGGGACTACTTCAGGTGGTCGGAGTCCGATCCGGGCTATACGGGGCCCTGGGGACAGAACGTCTGGCACTGGCACCCGTCCGACTGGTACTACGGCCTCTTCACGAGCGGCATGCCCGACCTGAACTACGAGAACTCCGCCGTCAGGGACTCGATGTTCCAGATTGCCGACTACTGGCTTGACACGGTCGGGGTGGACGGCTTCAGGCTCGACGCAGTGCTCTACATCCACGAGGACGGCGACCAGCTGCAGAACACGCCGGCGACGTTCGCGTTCTGGGAGGACTACAACGCGCACGTGAAGTCGGTGAAGCCGGACGCGTTCTCGGTCGGCGAGGCATGGACCGGCACTAGCACCATTCTTCAGTACTCGACCGAGGACCGCCTGGACACGTGCTTCGAGTTCAACCTGGCGTACGCGACGCTCGGATCGGTCAACGACGCGAACGCCGAGTGGGTCAAGAGCAAGGCCAACGAGGTGTACAACCTGTATCCGTATCTCCAGTACGCCACGTTCCTCACGAACCACGACCAGGACCGCTCGTTCACGGTATTCGGCGAGGACGAGGACAAGGCCAGGGTAGCCGCGGGCATGTACCTCACGCTCCCCGGCGTACCGTTCCTCTACTACGGAGAGGAGATCGGGATGACCGGGAGCGGAGACCACCTGAACATCCGGACTCCCATGCAGTGGACGGACGGCGCGCACGCCGGCTTCACGACCGGCACTCCGTGGCGTTCCGTGAACGGCAACTACGTGGACCACAACGTGGCGGAAGAGGAACAGGACCCCGGCTCGCTGCTCGAATGGTACAAACGGCTGATTCACCTCCGCAACGAGTCGCCCGCGCTCCGGCGCGGCCTGCACCACCGCCTCGAGACCTCCGAGACCCCGGTACTCGCCTTCGCGCGCAGCTCCGAGCAGGAGACCGTGCTCTGCATGATAAACGCGTCGCCCGACCCGGTCTCCGCCATGACGCTCAGCGGCTTCGCCGGCGCGCTCGAGCCAGGCGACTACACGTTCGCCAACATGCTCCTGCCGGGCGACACACTGAATGTGTCGGTCACGTCCTCGTACGAGGTCAATGGGCTCGACCTCACGAGCTACGAGGTCGCGGTCTACGAGCTCATCGGCGGGACGGGCGTCGACCCCGGCGACGACGACTCACAGGCCACGCGCTTGCAGCTCGAGCAGAGCTATCCCAATCCCTTCGGGCCGTCCACGACGATCAGCTACGCGCTGCCGCAAAGGACCCATGTGAAGCTGAGCGTCTACGACGTGGTCGGCCGCGAGGTAGCCGTGCTTCGCGACGAGACACAGGCGGCCGGAGAGCACGAGGCAAGGTGGGACGGCACAAACGAGAACGGGCAGGATCTGGCGGCGGGAATGTACTTCGTCCGCCTGGACGCCGGGGGCGACACGAGGACCTCAAAAGTGACGCTCGTGAGGTGACGTCCCGCCGCCCTCGCGCGACCGCGTCCAGCATACTGAGAGAGCACCGATGCGAGCAATGGCAGGCTTGAGCGCAAAACGAGGAATACTCTACGGAGCCGGCGTTGGGTTCGTTGCAGCCGCCGGGCTGCTGCTCTACCTCCTCCTCAGGAACCCCATAATCGTCGACAGCGTAAGACTTGCGCTGCTTTTTGTCGTTCTACCGACAGGCGCGATGTTCGCTTTGCTGGGAGGCCTGGCCGGGCTCGTGCGAGCACTGGCGAGAAGGAACCGCGGCACCGGCGACCTTCGACCGTGTCATCCGAAGGCACCCTCTGACCCTGCTCTCGGCGACTCCTCGCGGAGCGGCCGGCGAACGCCACGACCTGTGAGGTTCGCGCTCGTAGCGCTGGTGTTCGCTGGCTCAGTCTGCATCTCCGGTGGAGTGACATCCGCGATCGCCCAGCGGGGTCCAGCCAAGCCGAACCTCAAGTTGCTCATGGTCGGCGTCGATGGCGCCACATGGAGGGTGGCCTCCAGCATGATGAAACGCGGCGAACTGCCTAATCTGTCCAAGACGGTCGCCTCAGGCTCGGCCGGCGTACTTGAATCAGTACGGCCGATGTACTCGACGCGCATCTTCACGAGCATTGCCACAGGCAAGACCGCCGATAAGCACGGCGTCCGAGGGCTGTCCGAGACAAGGGCCGACGACGTCCTCGTGAAGCGGATCTGGAACATACTCCATGAGCAGATGGGCTGGGATTACGGCACCGTGGAGTGGTTTCTGACCTGGCCCCCGTCGACGAGCGAGCACGGGTTCTCGATCCCCGACATGCTGGCTGAGACCGCCGAGACGATACCACCCGAACTCTCTTTCGTAAGAGAGCTGAGGGACATAGGCAAGTCCGTGTCCGGAGGGAGTTATGGGCGTCTCATCGGCATCGCTCACCGAGCTGCGGTCTGTGGGTGCCGGATCTCCACGCTCGCAGAACTCGCTGACATCGTCCTGGCCATGCGCTCGTCTCCGCAGCTCGAGCTCTACGCCCGCGAGCAGGAGGCGCTCGTCCGCGTCATCTCAGATGCCACGTGTCGCGAGATGAGGCTTACCGACGTAGAGATGGTTGCCCTCCTCTACAAGTCCACTGACTCGATCTCCCACAAGTACTGGCGCTATCATGACCCGCGACTCTTTCCCGGGACTGACGCCGCGAGCATCGATCGATACCACTCAGAAGTCGAGGACATCTACAGGACAGTGGACAGCGAACTGGGAAGGCTCCTGAGCCACCTGGCTCCGGACGGGATTTTGCTGGTATTCTCCGACCATGGATTTCAACCTTCCAAGACCATCAACTCGACGCCCGCGGCGTTCAAGGTCGAGTCCCTCCTGACGCGTCTCGGTTTCTCCCTGAGCGACATCGGGTACATCACAGTAGGCGGCGTGTTCTACCTGCGGCCGCTCACGATCGACGAGACCGAGAGCACGCGACTCCTGTCACGCTTGGAGGAGGTGTTCGCCTCCTTGGCGATCGAGGACAGCGGCGAGCCGGCATTCTCAGTGGATGTATCCGACGCCGCTGGGACCGGCGACGACTATGTTCTGGTAGCAATGAACGCGAGCGCGATTGAGAGCTCGGTTGCCTCCGAACCGCTGATCGTGTCGCCGTCCGGAGACTCGCTGCGCCTGTCGGAGTTCCTGACGAACATGGACATCTCGGGCTCTCATGCGATGGACGGGATCATAATCGCCTCCGGGCCCCCGTTTCGGCGTGGCAACCACCTGGAGGGAGCCAGCGTTCTCGATATCACGCCAACCGTTCTCGCGGCTCTGGGTCTGCCGGTCGCCGAAGACATGGACGGACGCGTACTCACCGAGGCAATGACGCGTACCTTTCTCGCGGAGTGCCCCGTTACCACGATCGCCACGTATGAGACTGAAGTGCGTGCGCCGCGAAGAAGCCGGGGAGTCCAGAAGATGCCGGAGGAAACCAAGCAGCGATTGCGTTCACTTGGGTACATGCAGTAGGCCGTCGGTGCGTGTAGTGATCGGATGCTCACAGGCGCGGCTCGTTTCGATCGTAGTATCCATAGGGAGTCGCTTTCCGTCCCTCGGGCAGTCGAACCAGATATCGCCCGTCCTCGTCCGTGGTGACAGGGAAGCCCTCCTCTTCGCTGGAGACCGTATGTTGGCACGGCGCCAGCGCCCGGCCCGGCGTCCGCCTATCCGAGAAGAGCGGTCGCATCCCACCGGCCGCCCCGTCCAGCCAGATGCTCGAAAGGGAGAGCGGTCTGATCGACGTCCACGGGGTCGACTCCGCGGACCAGCCTGATCCTCAGACTCGAGCTGGAGCGCCCTGATCCACGTCCACAGGGGCGACTCCGCGAACC
>WJLY01000095.1 GCA_014728245.1 Candidatus Effluviviaceae Genus IV sp. | reverse complement strand
GCGCGGCCGCCGCTTTCGTCTACGGCTGCTCCGACGAGGTCGTCTGCAGCGACGAGATCCCGCCCTACATAGCCGCGCGAGTGGAGCAGTTCGCGGCCGACAGAGCGGGCAGCACGTACGTCGAGGTGTACGCCGTCGGCGACCCGCTCCCTGGCCAGCTGCGGGCGTCCGTCTCGGGAACGCAGTTGCCGGCAGCCCAGGAAGCGCCTGATCTCCCCGGCCTCTACACCGCTCTGTCCGATACGCGGGTCGTATGGACGCCGGGCACCAATTGCGTGCTGGAGGTGACGACAAGCTCGGGGATCTCTTCCGCCCTGGAACCGGTGCCGGGGCCCTTTGAAGTGTCGCCTCCCGGCACCACGAATCTGGGCGAGGAGCTGGTCCTCTCCTGGACCGATGCCGACGATGCCGACTACTACCTGATAGCGGGGACAATAGAGGGAGACGGGACCGACCAGATCATCGACGTGGCGGTCCAGTCGACCTCGATCACGTTTGAGCCCGGGGAAATCGAGACGCCGGGGGTGTTCTCGGGCCGCGTATGGGCGGTGGCGGGGCCGTTCCCGCAATCCGGAAGCGAGGGGAACGTGACCGGCGAGGGATGGGGCTACCTCACGGTCATGTACGCCGTTCCGGCCAGCGAGTTCGAGGCCGCGATCGAGGACACGGCGGCCGGGCTCTCCGACCCGGGACCCGCTCGGCAGCAGAGCGCCGTGCGCGGCGCGGCGGCGGACGCGAACAAGGACTACCCTCCCGACAGACGCGATCTCCTTGACAGGTAGACCGCCAGCAGGCGGCCCGCCTCCTTGAGCGCCAGGACCTCGGAATCGCGCTCATCCTCGGCGGTCTCGCGCACCAGAACGGACGGACTCCCGATATCTGTAGCCGAACGCTGATCGAAGGCGGTCGCCCATAGCCTCACGGCGGTCATCGTCTGTCCGGGTTGGGCCTCGGGGCGGCGCTTCTCGACCTCCGCTCTCACCACCAGGTCCACATCCGGCCCGCAGGGCTCTACTCTCAGCCCCCCGTCCTTCAATCTGCTCTCCAACGCCGCCATGAGCTGGGCCTCGTCGGCAGCGTTGAGCCCTTGCAACTCCATGCACACCGAGAGCGCCGGCAGCCGGTCCGCCAGAAACACCGGGTGGGAATGACGCTCCTGCTCAGAAAGGCGCGCGGCGTAGTCCCGGCCGAGCACGCGGGAAAGCACGCTCGCGTCCGCGCCCCAGACCAGCTCGTGCTCGCCCGCCGGCCCGAACGCGACCACGAACCGGCATGAGGCGATCCCTGACTCGTCCGTCTCGGGATCGTTCCACGTGACGGCGTCGAATCCCCGAGGCTCGAACGCCACCGGGAGTCTCACGGCGGGCCTGCGCTCGCCCTCCCATTCGTACGTCCAGCGGAAGCTGACAGCGGTCTCCCTGCGCTCGCCGATGGTGAGAACCTGAATGCCGGCGAGCGCCTCCGCCTCGAGCGAGCCCACGGCCCGATCCATGTGTTCCCCCACGCGTTCCCTCACGGCCAGAACGCCGGGCAGGGGGCTCACGCCGGCCAGGAGCCGTCGCGCGTGCGAGAGTTCCGTCAGCGCCTCGAACCAGCGGCCCTCGGCCAGCAGCTCTCGCGCCGACCCGACGAGCACCGACGCTTCGTTGGCCACCCTGCCGGCACGCCACGTAGCGTTGTTGAGGTCGCCCTTGAGGCTCGAGATCGGATACTCCGTCAGCAGAGACACGCGGTACAGCAGCGTTTCGCCGGCCGCGCAGGAGCATTCCTCGTGGACCTCGTCGGCGATCTCGATCCTGGGGAAGGACACGTCGAGGCCGCCGCTCATGGCCGCGGCCTTCTCGCGGATCATCGCGCGTCTCTGCTCCCGCTCGTACAGGAGGCCCCGCGCGTGCAGACGCTCGAACCCGAACCCGTAGGCCTGCTCGATCGCCTCTTCCCTGGCACGCTCAAGCGCCGCGACCGCCACCGCCTCCGCGTCGGCCTGCGCCTGACCGCTCCCCGGCGCGACCTCCTGTTCCGAGCGGCAGACCTTGAAGTGACTGCCTGCCTCTACCCAGCTGTCGCCGGTCGGCCTCTCGTACCACGCGGCATCCACGGAACCGGCGAGCGTCACACACGCCCGTCTCCCGGGCGGGCGCGCGCCGGCGCCCTCTTCTCGAGGCTCGCGAGCCCGGGGAGGCTCCTTCGGGGCGCATCCGGGCAGAGCCGCACACAGGAGCACGGAGAGCAGAGTGAGAGCGGATCTACTCGCGACCGCTTTGGGAGACACGAGTTACAGGCTCCTTCGCCCGCGCGCGGCGGCCGCCGGCCTGCGTGCGCCCCTCCGGCCTTGCCGCGTCCTGGCTTCTTCGACGACGCGTCCAACTTCACCATGCTACACGGAACCGCGACCGGCGCTCAAGCGCCACGAGGCCGGCAGTGCGAACCGCCGGCCCCTCGTGCTTCCGAGTCGCATGTCATGAAGGCCCGCTCAGCCCTCCAGATATGATCTTATCTGCACCTCGAGGTTATTGGTGTCTATCGGCTTCACGATGTATCCGCGGCAGCCCGCCTTCACCAGCTCCTCAAGGTCGACGGGAACGTCGCGCGCCGTCAGCGCGACGATCGGCACGTTCCTGTTCTCGTCCATCCCGATCAGCTCTCTCGTTGCCAGGAGACCGTCGCCTTGACTCAACTGGATGTCCACGAGGATGAGGTCCGGACGCAGCTTTCTGACCAGCGACGACGCCGTGTCGCCATCCTCCGCCTCCACCACGTCGTAGCCGCACGCGCGCAGAACCAGCGAGGCGACGCTCCTGCTGTAGTCGTTGTCCTCCACGATCAGTATCGTCGGCCCCGCCTGGTCCTGGGCCTCGGCCTTGTCGGGGGAGTCGGAGAAGGCCACGAACGTCGCGTTTCCGCCGTCCGACTTCGCCTGGAATATGGCCGAGTTGGCCATTCTGACCAGCGTCTCCGCGTCCCTGGCGTGGTCGGGATAGCTGGCGACGCCACAGCTCATGGTGGCGTTCATCGTCTGACCGTCACACTCGACGGTCTTCTCCCAGAAGGCCTTTCG
>WJLY01000094.1 GCA_014728245.1 Candidatus Effluviviaceae Genus IV sp. | reverse complement strand
GATCGGCCTTGCGCCCATTCCGGAGACGCCGACCGGCGTCCCGTCAGTCGAGGCGGTTTCGCTCATGCTCGAGTCGGTCGGGAGTGACATCATCGAGACCGGTGCCCTGTTCGTCGGGGTCCGCTGGCGGATCGATGTAGGCCGCTATCTCCGAGCGGTCGTCCTCGGACAGACGGTTCCAGTTGCGCTCTACCTCGGAGACGAGAGAAGCCGCCCGCCTCAGGGGTTCCTCGCTTCTGTACTCCTCGGGGAGGCTCGTCGGCTCGTACGCGGCGTAGACCTTGTAGAGAATGCTCGTCGAGTAGTCGATCCTGCCCGCCGCCACGGCCGCCTCTATGAGTCCGAACGAGTCGAGCTCCGTGCCCGAACCGTCGCCCGCGGGCTCGGACTCCGGGCGGCCGGCGGAGCATCCGCCCGCCAGCGCGGCCGCTACCGCGATCGCCACCAGGAACGCGACCCGACGGCGTGCTGAGATCCTCATACATTGGCTCCATTCAGTTGCGCCGGGTCAGCCCGCCAGCTTCGTCTCGACGACGCTCATGACCTCGTCTGCGTAGCTGTCGGCGTCGGCCGCGAGCGTCTGCACGGCCTCCGAGGCCATGTCTACGAAGGCCTTGTGCTCGGGGGCGCTGATCGAGCCGAGATTGATGATCACGTTCAGGCGGGCGGCGTGCGCGCCGGCCCGCGCCATGAGAACCGCCACGCCCGCGTCGGAGACCGCGTTCCGGTTTCCTTTCGCCGCAGCGTCGCGCGCGAGCGAGGCGACCTCGACGCACTTCTCCATGACGGCGAGCGGCACGGTCGCCGCGTCGACCAGGGCCGACTGCATTGCGTCCCTGCGCTTCGCCTTGTCCCCGTCGGTCTCTTTCGGCAGCTTCATCGCGTCCATGAATTTGTCGAAGGCCGCGGCGTCCTCGTCTATGAGCCGAGCAAGCTCCAGACGCAGCGACTCGGCCTTGCCCAGAAGCTCCTCCATCTCGGACTCGACTTCGGCGTACTTCTTCTTGCCGATCGTGAGATTGCAGACCATCGAGTTCAGGGCCGCGCCCAGAGACCCGGCGAGCGCGGCGACGCTGCCGCCCCCGGGCGTAGGCGATTCGGAAGCAAGTTCAGAAAGGAAGCCACTGAGATCCGCCATCACTCCTCCTCGCCTTCGCTGAGCCTGTTCTCCAGCACCTGATCCCTCTCGAAGTCCTCCAGCCGCAGGTAGAAGTCGGCCACGTCGACCAGCGCGTCGGCGGGGACGAGCCCGACGATCTCGCTGCCTATCACCGGAACGCCGTAGCGTGCCGCCTCGCTCTTCACCATCTCGAAGACCCGGAAGAGGGGCGTTCCCTTGAAGTTGACCATGTTGATCGAGACCTGAACGATCCCGCGGTCCTTGATCTCGAACCCCATCGCCTTCACGTGCCTCAGACCGCCGCCCGAGTGCCTGATCGACCTCGCGATCCTCTTCGCGACGGAGAGATCGGAGGTGCCGAGGTTGATGTTGTAGGCGATGAGGAACGGCCTGGCTCCGATCGCGATCGCGCCGGCCGTGGGGTGTATCTTAGACGGGCCGAAGTCCGGCTCCTTCGCGGGGTTTGCGCCTATCTCCTCGCGCAGGCCCTCGAACTGGCCCTTCCTTACCTTGGCCAGGTTCTGCCGCTCCGGCCTTCGGGCCGCGGACTCGTACAGGAAGACCGGTATGTCTAGCTCGCTACCCACTCTCTCGCCCAGCTTCTCCGCGAGCCTGACGCAGTCGTCCATCTCGACGTCCCGAACCGGGACGAACGGACAGACGTCGGTCGCGCCCATTCTGGGGTGCTCTCCCTCGTGCTTCGTGAGGTCGATGAGTTCGGACGCCTTCTCTATGCCGCGTAATGCGCTCTCGAGAACGTCCTCGGGGGCTCCGATGATCGTCACTACCGCTCTGTTGTGGTCGGCGTCCATCTCCTTGTCCAGGAGCCTGACGCCGTCTACGGCCGTCATCGCGCCCACGATCTCGTCCACGACCTCGGGTCTTCTTCCCTCGCTGAAGTTCGGAACGCACTCAACAAGCTTCATCGGCTCCCTCCTGAATCGGTTTCGTCTTGTCCCGGCTTCAACTCCCGCCCAAGACCGGTCTTCCCCCGACCACGACCTGGCGAACGAGGTTGACCCCGTAGTGATACGGGATGGCCCGGGGGTCCTGAACGTCCCATATCACGAGATCGCACGATCTCCCCGGCTCCAGTGTGCCCGAGACGCCCTCGACGCCGCAGGCCCAGGCCGCGTTCACGGTGGAGGCGCAGAGGACCTCCTCGGGGGTCATGCGCATCGCCATCGACGCGAGCGCCATCACTATCTGCATCGACTCCGTCATCGAGCTGCCGGGATTGCAGTCGGTCGCCAGCGCGACCGGGACTCCCGCCTCGACGAGCTTCCTGGCGGGCGCATACGAGGTCCCTCCCAGCGACAGAGACGTGCCGGGAAGCAGGACCGCCGCCACGCCGGCCCGGGCCAGCGCGGCCACGCCCTCGTCGGATACGCGCACGAGATGGTCGGCCGAGCGGGCGCCCAGCTCCGCCGCCAGCTCCGCGGCGCCGTAAGGGTGCAGCTCGTCGGCGTGCAGCTTCGGCTCCAAACCGGCCGAGCGCCCCGCCGTGAGAATCCGGCGCGACTGCTCGACGGTGAAGACGCCCTCCTCGCAGAATACGTCGCAGTAGGCGGCCAGAGACTCCGACGCGACCGCGGGAATCATCTCGTCGACTATGAGCGAAACGTAACCCTCGCGGTCCTCACGCCATTCGTCGGGGAACTCGTGCGCACCGAGGAAGGTCGGAACGAGCCTGACGTCGTGTTCGCCGCCGAGCCTCCTTATCGCCCGCAGCATCTTGAGCTCGGACTGGGTGGAGAGCCCGTAGCCGCTCTTGACCTCGGCCGTCGTCGTGCCATAGGCCAGCATCGCGTCGAGCGTGCGCCTGCCTGACTCGACGAGACCGTCCTCGGAGATCTCCCGCACCGCCCTCACGCTCGACCTGATCCCGCCGCCCGCTTCGGCGATCTCTTCGTACGATCTGCCCGCCACCCGCATCGCGAACTCGTTCTCTCGCGTCCGGGCGAAGACGGCGTGCGTGTGCGGGTCGACGAGGCCCGGCGTCACGAGCGAGCCGCCTGCGTCCAGCTCCATTCCACCGGGGGCGAGCTCGACGGAATCCACAACGTCCCGCTCCGGACCGACGGCCACGATCTCGCCGCCGGACGCGGCCAGCGCCCCGCCGGCGATCTCGCCGGTCGCCCTCATCTCCTCTCCGATGCGGGGAACGGCGCCGTCGCTCATTGTCAGAAGCCGTCCGACGTTCCTTACGAGAAGGTCAGCCCTCATTCGAGTGGCTCCCGGTTCGCGTGAGGTCTACTCTCATTCGCCGGCTTCCTGGTCCAGCATGGGGATGCTGATGCCCTTCTCCCTCGCGCACCGAACGGCCTCATCGTAGCCGGCGTCGACGTGGCGCGCTATCCCCGTGCCGGGGTCTGTCGTGAGGACGCGCACGAGCCTGGCCTCGGCCTCGGGCGTTCCGTCGGCGACGATCACCATCCCGGCGTGGAGCGATTTCCCGATGCCGACACCTCCGCCGTGGTGGAAGGAGATCCAGGTCGCGCCTCCCACCGCGTTCAGGAGCGCGTTCAGGACCGGCCAGTCGGCGATGGCGTCGCTTCCGTCCAGCATGCCCTCGGTCTCGCGGTACGGCGAGGCCACCGAGCCGCTGTCGAGGTGGTCCCTGCCTATGACGATCGGCGCGGAGATCTCGCCGCTACCGACCATGTCGTTTATGAGCTTCCCGAAGTGTGCGCGCTCGCCGTATCCGAGCCAGCAGATCCTGGATGGCAGCCCCTGGAAGTGGACCTGCTCCCTGGCGAGCCTGATCCAGCGGGCGAGCGCCTCGTCCTCGGGGAACTCCCTCAGGATCACCTCGTCGGTCCTGTAGATGTCCTCCGGGTCGCCTGACAGGGCCACCCATCGGAAGGGGCCCTTGCCCCGGCAGAAGAGCGGCCGTATGAAGGCCGGGACGAATCCAGGGTAGTCGAACGCGTTGTCGACGCCCGCCTCCTTCGCCTGCCCCCTGAGGTTGTTGCCGTAATCGAACGCGACCGCGCCGGCGTCCTGCATCGCCAGGATCGCCCCGCAGTGCTCGGCCATCGAGGCCATGGAGCGCTCCACGTAGGCGTCAGGGTCGCGCTCGCGCAGCTCCAGAGCCTCCTCGAGAGCCATGCCGCCGGGGACGTAGCCCTCGAGAGAGTCGTGCGCCGACGTCTGATCGGTCACGACGTCCGGCGTGACGCCCCGGCGCACGATCTCGGGATGCGTCTCGGAGCAGTTCCCGACGAGCCCGACCGAGAGAGGCTCTCCGTCCCGCACTGCCTGCCGGACGAGGTCGAGCGCCTCGTCCAGGTCGTCGGCCATCCTGTTGCAGTAACCAGTGTCGATGCGCTTGCGGATGCGCCCGGCGTCGACCTCTACGTCCAGGCACACGCCGCCGTTCATCGTGACGGCGAGGGGCTGCGCGCCGCCCATGCCTCCCATGCCGCCCGTCAGCACGAACCTGCCCTCGAGGCTGCCGCCGAAGTGCTGCCTCGCGCACTCCGCCAGCGTCTCGTACGTGCCCTGCAGAATGCCCTGGGTCCCGATGTAGATCCAGCTCCCGGCGGTCATCTGTCCGTACATGATGAGGCCCTTGCGCTCCAGCTCGCGGAACCGCTCCCACGTGGCCCAGTCGCCGACGAGGTTGGAGTTCGCGATGAGCACCCTGGGCGCGTCCTCGTGCGTCCTGAAGACGCCGACGGGCTTGCCCGACTGAACGAGAAGGGTCTCGTCGTCGCCGAGCTCCTTGAGCGTCCGGACAATGGCGTCGAAGGCCTCCCAGCTCCTGGCCGCCTTGCCGGTGCCTCCGTAGACCACGAGATCGTCCGGACGCTCGGCCACCGCCGGATCCAGGTTGTTCATGATCATCCGAAGCGCCGCCTCCTGAAGCCATCCTTTGCATTGAAGGGTGGTCCCTCTTGGCGCGCTCACCCTTCGCGCGCCGGAAGTCGCCTTCTCCATGATTGCCCTCGCCCTCCGCTTGTGTCCAAGATGCCGCCCTCGCGCCCATACGATGCGAGTCGCCGGTCCCGCCTGTTCGCCGACTCGCGGCCGAGTCTCAGTGTCGCCTGTGTTCGAGCGTCGCCTCCCCGCAGGACCCGCGTCGAGACTGGCAGTCGCCTCCCGCTCCGAGCGCCGCCCGCTCGTTCGGCGCCTAGCTCGCTTCCTGCTCGGCGTGCACGCCCTTGAGAGCGGCCAGAAGCTCCCCGTCAGACCCGGCCGTCACTGCCCGCGTCGGCAGCTCCCGCAGTAGACGCGACCCATATTGCCTGCTCACTAGCCTGCTGTCCAGGAAGACGACCGCGCCCACGTCCGTGGTGGACCGGATGAGCCGTCCGAAACCCTGCCGCAGCCGTATTGCGGTCCGCGGAACCATGTACTCCGAAAAGGGGTTTGTGCCCTCCGACTCGTACCTCTCGCAATGCGCCTCGACGACCGGGTCCCTCGGTACCGGAAACGGCAGCTTCACGATAATGAGCTGTTCCAGCGACCGGCCGGGCACGTCGACCCCCTCCCAGAAGCTGCTGGTCGCGAGGAGCACGGAATCCACCTCCCGGGCGAACCGCTCCATGAGCGCCACGACTCCCCCGCCGTGGCCCTGCCCGAGAACGAGCTTGCCCCGGGCGGTCAGGGGGTCACGTACCGCCTTGAAGACGGAGTCGAGCGAGGAGCGCGACGTGAAGAGCACCAGGGTGCCCCCGCGCGCCCGCCCCGCCAGCTCGATCACAAGTTTGGACACGACCGAGTTGAAGCCCGGCGAGGAGGGCTGGGGCAGATGAGCCGCCACGACCGCCGTCGCCTGCGTGTCGTAATCGTACGGGCTGCCGACGTCGAGCCTGAGGACCTTCCAGTCGGGCAGAAGATCGAGCCCCAGACGGTGCATGATGAAATCGAACGAGCTGTCGACCGTGAGCGTCGCCGAGGTCATCGTGATCGAATCGACCCGGGAGTAGAGGAAGTCGCCCATCATCTCCGCTACGCTCACCGGCGCGCTCCTCATCTCGCACTCGACCGAGTCGCGGAAGGCCCTCACGAAGAGCCAGAAGACGCTGTCCGCGTCTTCCGCGGCGGACAGAAAACGCAGGTCGTCGGCCAGATCGCCCAACCTCGCGGCATGGAAGACGAGGGCCTGGTACGTCGACTC
>WJLY01000093.1 GCA_014728245.1 Candidatus Effluviviaceae Genus IV sp. | reverse complement strand
GGTCGTCACCGTACCACCAGAACCAGTCGCTCCCCTCGGCGGCGTAGATCTCGTCGAGCGCGAGGGCCAGTTTCTTCGGATCGACCTCCCCCTCCCCAGCCGTGACGTCGAGGTCCGCCCGCACCCTGGCCAGGTATTCCCAGGCCCGGTTCTCTTCCTGCTCCCCGATCCAGGTGTCGAAGCTCGCGTCGATCCAGGAGCCGGCCCACAGGTCCGGCAGCGTCTGGACAGGCTCGTGCGCGTCGAGGTGCTCCCGCACGGTCACGGTGTTCACCCAGGAGGCCTCCTCCATCTGGGCGTACCACGAGTGGAAGAACTCCTTCCCGTCGTGTTTGTACCACTCCCAGGCGTTCTCGCCGTCGAGAATGATGGGAACGACGTACCGGCCGTCGGACGACGCGAACCGCCTGTGGATCCCGTAGAGACTGCGCATCATGGAGTTCGCCGCGTCGACGCCGTCCATCTTGCCGAAGTTGAACCCGATGTCGTCGGAGAGCCTGTGGTCCCTGAAGATCATCGCGATCCGGGCGCCGTCCTCCCAGGCCCAGTACATCTGGTAGCGCTTGTCGGGCGAGAGCGACCCGGGAAGCGAGCGTTCGAGCACACCGTCGTCCGACGCCATCCACCTGAAACCGCCCCCGGCCACGATCGGCACGATCTCCTGCGCGACCGCCCCCTCCGCGGGCCACATGCCGGCCGGGGGAACGCCGAACAGGTCCTCGTACATCCCGGCCGCCGCCTCCACGTGGAACTCGGCGTCGTCCGGGTAGCTCATCCCGGGAGCGGGCAGCGGCGCGCCCGGCGAGGCTACGTGAGCCAGATCGGTGTCGAGTATGAGCGGGAGGATCGGGTGGTAGAACGGGGTGGTGGTCACCTCGAGCTGGCCGCGCTCCTGCATCTCCCGGTGTATCGCGATCACGTTCTTCATGATCGCGATCTGCGCGTCGATGATCTCGCGCTTGTCCTCCTCGGTGTAGCCGCGCTCCTTCTCGATGAGGTGCTTGACCGTGACCACGGAGCCGTCGGGCAGTTCGACGTCGCCCTCCTGGAAGTCGGGGTCGAACCACGCGAGATTGAACCAGACCTGGAGGTCTCTCCAGTCCTGCTCCGCGAACGTCTCGGCCGCGGCCTCAAGCTCCTCCCTGGTGTCGCCGCCCTTCATGTCCTTCAACTCGCCGTATCTGGGCCACACGTAGATCATGTTGTCCCAGTGAGCGTTGAAGAAGTGCGTGAGAAGGAACACCTTGTCGTCCATGTCGAGGGTGGAGGCGTCCTGGAGGGTGGCGCGAAGGTACCTGTCGGTTCCGCCCCCCGTCTCGTATCCCTCGATCAGGTCCTGGAGCTGCGTGATGAGCACGGGGGTCAGGTTGATCGTGAAGTGGATCCCGGGGTAGTCCTGAAGGATGGCCGCCATGTCGTAGTAGTCCTTGATGGCGTGCATACGAACCCACGGCTCCATGTACTCGCCCGTCGTCAGGTCGCGCAGGTACTTCGGCTGGTGCTGGTGCCACACGATCGCGACGTCTATCGGCCGCCCGAGCGACTCCAGCTCGCCGACGATCGGCTCGTACCCGCCGCCCGCGGCGCCGTCGAGCGGTCCGAGCACGACCTCGCCTTCTTCGTTCAAAGAGACCACGGTGTTCACGCCGCCGTGATCGTCGTCGACCGTGAATCGGTTGTTCGGGTCCTCCTTCCACACCTCGCCCTCGTTCACGACGAACTTGTACTCGTACGTCCGCCCCCGCTGAAGCTCGATGACGGTCTCCCAGACGCCGTCACCGTCCTCGTCCGACATGGGCTGCGCCATGGGGTCCCAGCCGTTGAACTCGCCGGCGAGATGCACCGACGCCGCGTCGGGCGCCTCGAACGAGAACCTGACCCCGCCCTCGACCTTCTCCGGCGCCGCCCCACCGGCCGCCGCGGAGATCGAGACGACCGACGCGACCAGGAGAAGCGCCACTGCGAGACTCGCTGTCCGGAACATACCCATTGCCTCCCTACTCGATCTCGAGCGCCGGCAGCTCCGCCATCCGGGCTCTCTCGAGGCTGTAAGCGCCCAGGATCCCCTCCTGGGTCTTCGCTCCGCTCCCGAAGATCCCGAGCACCTTCCTGGGAGCGGGCACCACGATGTCGTAGATATTCGGATCGATGGCCAGGTCGTCGCCGCCGCCCCCGCGCCATTCGCCGGCCTCGGCCTTGACCTCCCGGAAGTCGCCCAGTCCGCCCGCGCCGTAGTCGTCCTGAAGCCCGACGGCGGGGGTGAACCGCCAGTCCGAGGCCGCGCCGTTCAGCTCCTTGATGGGTACCGAGATGCGTATCGTGTTCCCCTCGATGTCGGTGGCCGCCGACGCTCCGACGTCTACCGGCTCCGAGTTCTCGTCTATCACCTGGACCGTCTCGCCCGCCGCGAAGATCTGGTACTCGGACGGCGTCTCCAGGAGGACGTTCGCGTTCCTTCTCAGTTCCTCGTCACCGCCCTCCTGCGTGTCGATCGCCACCGCCACCATGGTCAGCCGGTTGCCGACGCCCCACGGGTCGACCAGGTTCCTGAGATGGAACTCGAAGATGAGATTGCCGTCCTCCTTCTCGATGGAGAAGGCCAAAAGGTCCGCCTGACCGCCCTCCTCGAAGACCGGGTTGGTCGGATAGGTGTAGTCGCCGTCGCCCGTGTCGTCGGACTCCGGGTCGACCCACTTGGCCAGCGTCTCCGCGGCGGCCGGACAGGACAGGATCATGGCGGCCGCCGCCACTGTGATGAAGATTATCGGTTTCATGTTGTTGCCTCCCTGGCAATGGCACTCAAAAGGGGCGGCATCAGAGGGCGCTCCCTTTGCCTGAGATGCTAGCTGCCCTCCTGCAGTAGCTCGTCGATCTCCTCGACCGCGGAATCGAGAGCCGCCTTGACGCTCTTCGTGTTGTCCAGCGCCGCCTGCATCTCGGGGTTCATGAGGTTCTCGATCTCGGGATAGTGAGGCGTCTGCGGCCTGGGTATGGCTGTCTTCATCTGCTCGACGAACACGGACAGATGCGGGTACTCCTCCGGAGTGATGATGTCCGACGCCTTCCGGTTGACGGGTATCTGGCTCAGCCTTTCGGCCCACATCCTCTGCATTCCCTCGCTCGCAACGAACGTGATGAACTCGGCGGCCAGCTCTGGGTTCTTCGTCCGCTTGAATATCACGAGGTCGTTCCCGCCCACGTTCGTGTGGGAGCCGGCCGGGCCGGCGGGGATCAAGGCCACTCCGAAGTCGATGCCGGTCTTCTTCAGGCTCTCCACCGCCCAGGGGCCGTTCATTATCATCGCATATCGCTCGTTCTGGAATCCGAGATCGGGAACGATGCCTCCGGCCCGCCACGCGCCGCCCTCTATCCCGTACTCCCTGTACAGGTCGACCTTGAACTGAAACGCCTCTATGCCCTTGGGGCTGTTCAGCAGGCATCTCTTCCCGTCCTCGGACAAAAACTCCGCGCCGTGCGTGTAGAAGAAGGGGAGCGACCACCAGAGCGAGTTCTGGACACCTATGCCGAAGACGCCCTCCTCCCGGTTCGTCATCTTCTCGCCGTACTCGACCAGCTCGTCCCAGGTCCTGGGTGGCGCCTCGGGATCCAGGCCCGCCTCTCGGAAAAGCTCCTTGTTGTAGAAGAGGCAGAGACCATTCGTCTGGTCCGGAATCCCCCATAGCTGTCCGCGGTAGCGACAGCTGGCGAGCGCGACGGGCACGATGTCGTCCAGAAATTCCGGGGAGACCCGATCGTCGAGCGGAAGCAGCGCGTTCTTGTGCGCTAGCTTCGCCAGAAAGGACACGTCTACCCGCGCGATATCGGGCTCCGTCTTGGTTGTCAGGGCCGTCATGATCTTCGGCTCGGCTCCCGCGAAGGGAAGTCTCACCACCTCGATCGTCACGCCGGGACGGCTCTCCTCGAACTCGGCGACGATGTCCTTGAAGACCGGGTGCTCCTCGTCGTTGTAGGTCTGCCATATCGTGAGAGAGGCCTCTTCCTCCTGCCCGCCGCCGCAACCCCACACGACCGCCAGCAAGGCGATCAGAGCCAGAAAGAGTGCTGCTCGCCTCATCGCATTCCCCTTTCAGATCTTCCGTCAGCGTCCGTCGGGTGCGCGCCCGCCGGCGCTCGATTCAGTCGCCGTCCTTCTAGCCCTTGACGGCGCCCATGGTCATTCCCTCGATGAAGTACCGTTGCGCGAAGAAGAACAAGACCGCGATCGGTATCACCGATATGCACGATCCGGCCATCTTAAGCGTGTAG
>WJLY01000092.1 GCA_014728245.1 Candidatus Effluviviaceae Genus IV sp. | reverse complement strand
GTGCGGCGGCCTTCGTCACGGTAGTGGCGCTTCTCGCGCTGATCACGTTCGCCGTATTGACGCTCGCCTCGCCCAACCTTCCGCTGTCTCAGTCGGTCGAGAAGACGAGACAGGCGAGGCAGATCGCTCTCATGATGGTCATGGGCGTGTTCATAGGAGCGCTCATCGCGGTACAGAAGGCCCTTCAGGAGGGACTCCGCTCCGGGGCGATCGGCCTCGCCGCGCTCGTCGCGGCGCTCATCGTGACGGAGACGCTCGTCCGGAGGCACCTGAGGCGCAGGCTGGCGCGGGACGAGTACTCCGGCTGAACTTCGGACCCGCGCTTTGTCTCGCCGGCTCGCGAGGCAGAGCGGACTCACGCGTGGGCGACAGGCGCGGCTCGTCCGCCCGGCCGTGGACGGGTGTGGCAACGGGTGGCGAATCCCTTCTGCCGCCCGTGAATCCTAAAGATACTGTAGAAGGTTCGGAGTCCGCCCCGAAAAGCCTTGCGCGAGCGGCGGGCCTCCGGTAACATGCCGAATCCGGGCGCCGCAGGCGGCCGGTCGGCCTACTCGACACGAAGAGCAGGAGAGGCAAATGGCAGAGACGATCACCAAGGACATGCCGATCGGCGACGTTGTTAAGTCGCACCCCGAGACGTTGGAGGTCTTCGCTAAGCACGGCCTGCATTGCATCGGATGCGCCGTGGCCGCGTTCGAGTCGATAGAGGAGGGCGCGACGGTTCACGGCATAGACGTCGACACTCTGATCAAGGACCTGAACGCGGCGCTCGAGACAGCAAAGGCGGACTGAACCGGCCCGGGCAGGAGAGCGACAGCGGCGTTAGCGGGCAACGAGCGGCGGTGAGCGATAACCCGGTGGAGCAATCCCTTTGTCGTCAGCCTGAGGAGGTGCCATGGGTCTTGATGAACTGAAGAGCTGGCTCGACAGCCGTGAGGACTGGGACTACAAGCTCGACGACGAGGGAATGCTCGTACGCAACAGCAGGCTCGAGACCATGACGCACGTCACGTTCGAGGCGATAGAGAAGAACTCGCTCGACACACTGACTGCGGCCTGCACGCAGGGAAGGGACGTCGATCACATAACGAGGGTCACGGGCTACTTCTCGCGCACGAGCGGCTGGAACAAGGGCAAGACCGCCGAGCTCAAGGACCGCCA
Source organism: Candidatus Effluviviaceae Genus IV sp. (assembly GCA_014728245.1). GTDB lineage: Bacteria > Joyebacterota > Joyebacteria > Joyebacterales > Joyebacteraceae > WJLY01. The sequence goes on along the minus strand of WJLY01000092.1, from coordinate 1,428 downwards.
CAGAAGCAGGTTCTAGTCGAGTCTCTTGTGAAGGAAGACAGAAGACGCCCGGCGGTTCACCCGACCGTCGGGCGTCGTTCGTCCTGTCAACGCGAGAGAGACCGGGCGGCGAGCGCGCAAGGCTCGAACCAGGAGCACGGCGCTGGCGCGACACCGACTCGCGCGCGACTCGAGAGACGGGTTTTGCGCCGGGCCGAAGAGAAGGCGATTGCATAGTATTGCCCCCACCAGGTGAAATGGAGGGTCGATGGCACAGGACTGCCCGAGCAAGGAAGTGAATCTCACTCACTGCAACTGCACCTACGAGCCCTGCCCGAGGAAGGGCAAGTGCTGCGAGTGCATTCAGTATCACCTCAGGATGGATGAGCTGCCGGCGTGCTGCTTCTCGGACGACGTCGAGAGGACGTTCGACCGCTCCTTCGCCCGGTTCGTGAGAGAGAACGGCTGACGGCCGCGTCGCCGGCTCATGGCCTGACATCGGTGGGTTTCGGCAGGGCGGGAGCGTCGAACCGCTCGACGGCGGGAACTGGGGCGCAGCGGTCCTGACACAAGCCTAATTCCTTGCTTCAAACACGCTTACAAGCAAGGTTGACGAAGCACCGTGCTCTATGGTATACTCTGTGTGGAGAAAGGTCGGAAGGAGCGGTGCCCCGCGAGGGCACGGCAGACAGCTACACCTGTCTGATGGCAGTGCAAGTCGTCCTCTCGGCCGCGCCAGGACGTGCGGGGGAGAGGTCACGGGATTCGGAAGGAGGTGATCGCGGGCTCTGATTCGCTTGTGGTCGATTCGGAGAGAGGCCATTTCGAAGACGCATCAGAGACACTGGGTCGATCATGCGGACGGGTTGGGAAGAGGAAGAATTGACAAAGTGCATCAAATCCACGGAGGACAGCAAATGAAGTATCTGCTTACGCTCGCAATCGTCGCGCTCATAGCCATGCCCGCCATGGCTCAGCAGACCTGCTGCTACAGCTGGGAGAACGGCGGCACGATCCTCGGCTTTTACGGTAACCTCGTCGACGACACGAACGTGACCGGCAGCCAGACGGGCGACGACAGCGAAGGCGGCACCTACACGTGCCCCGGCGCCTACGACGGCGACAACTACCTGCACGTTGCCGAGGAGCCGATCGGCGGGACGCCCCAGGCCTACCTCGCGCACATCACGGGTCTGGCTTACGGCGAGACCGTCACGGCCGGTTTCTACGGCTACGATATCACGCCTATGGCCGCACCCTCGCTTCGCATCTGGGCGCATTACACCGACGGCGTCGATCTGAACAGCTACGAAGGCTCCGCCAGCGGCAACTACGACTACACCGCGGGCACCGGCTGGGACTACGTCGAGCACACCTGGACGTTCGAGGACGACGGTACGGGCGAGCGCCAGGGCCTCATGATCGAGGGCCGTCTCTACAGCGGCTCCG
>WJLY01000091.1 GCA_014728245.1 Candidatus Effluviviaceae Genus IV sp. | reverse complement strand
CTTCTCTCTGCTCGGTCGTCGGTGTCGCTGGCTCTTCGTCGCCCGTGGCTCGTCGGCACCGCCGGCACATCGCCGTCCGCGGTTAGCCGGCATCCGCGGTCCGGTTTCGTCCCGTGGGGCGATCGCCGCACGCGCCTCCCTCTACTGATCCGCTCTGTGACCGACCGTCAGACACGAACTCCCGGTCAGCCCGGCCGTGGCGCAGAAGTCCCCAGGAGGCCCCGTGCGCAGGCCTTGAGAGAAATGCTTGCAAGAACCTGAACCGTTCGCTAATATCGAATCGGCCGTCAGTCAGTAGTCGCCTGGCTGTCCCGCGACGGGCGACCCGGGTGGCGCCGGGAGTTCCGCCGGGCGGCATGATGATTGTCATTGCGCCGCGGCAGCGGGCCGCAGCGCCTTCCTGGCGCCGGTCGCCGCGGTCTCCTAGCGGGGCCGCCGGCGGCACCGGAGGCGCAGAAAGAGGTAGGGACATGGCAAGAAAGAGAGTCGGCAACAAGCGGGAGAGGATCATAGCGGCTGCCGGCAGGTTCTTCGGAGAGAAGGGCTATCACAACACGACGACTGCGGAGATCGCCGAGGCCGCCGGCGTTGCCGCGGGCACCATCTACATCTATTTCTCGAGCAAGGAAGAGCTCCTGGTCGCGGTCTTTGAGGAGTTCCTCGGCGTCCACATGGAGAGGTTGCGCGAGGGCGTCGCCGGCGAACAGGATCCCAAGGCTAAGATTCGCAAGCTCCTCTCACTCGGACTGAGGCTCATGGAGGAGAATCCCGACAGCGCGAAGATCTTCCTCTCGCAGCTCCGGCAGAGCACGGACATGATCAAAATGGTGGCCAAGAGGAGCAGCAGAGCCTACAAGGACATCATAGAGGAAGTGCTGGAGGAGGGCGTGCGCCGCGGCGTATGCCGGAAGATCAATGTGAGGGCGGTCGCGAGCATGCTCTTCGGGGCTTTCCAGACGACGGTTCTCGACTGGGTCGCCGACGACTGCTCGTATCCACTGATGGACCAGGCCGACGAGCTGTCCGAGTTCGTGCTGAAGGGAGTCGAGTGCGGGAAGAAGCCGGACTTCGAAGCGGGGGCTATCGAGTAAAGGACGCGCTCCACGAGGAACGCGCGATCGAGAGCCAATGACGGCAACTGCCGTCCGAAGATCTGTGGAGGAATGATGTCTGCGAACGTCGGGTTCCGAGACGCTTTCAAGCTGCAGTTCCTGCGGCGGCTGGGGTCGTGGAGCAGTCGGCTTTCGTCTGACGACGTCGACAGGATCCTGCAGTGGGCGATGAAGGTCATACCCAACAGGGACGTCCGCGACGGAGCGGAGAGGCTGCACACAGCGCTGCACTCCCGGGGCATGACGGCCCAGCTCGTGCAGAGTTTCTTCGATCTGGCGCAGCCGGTGAGGCGGAAGGTCATAGAGAACATCCTGGTCAACTGGGGAGTGCTGGGCGGGACTACGCGGTATTCCGTTCTGGAGGAGGAGGGCTGGCTTCCGCCCAACTTCGCTGTCATCAGTCCCACAATGCGCTGCAATCTCCGGTGCGAGGGGTGTTACGCGTTCCAATACCGGCGCTCCGGTGAGCTTTCGCGGGAGGAGTTCGACAGCGCGATACAGCAGTGCAAGGACCTGGGGATGCACTTCTTCACGATATCCGGAGGGGAGCCATTCGTCCGCGAGGATCTCTTGGATCTCATGGAGAAGCACAACGACGCGTTCTTTCAGGTGTACACCAACGGTACCCTGATCACGGACGACGTAGCCGACAGGCTGCTGGAGCTGGGCAACGCGGCTCCGGCGATCAGCGTGGAGGGCTATGGAGAGGAGACCGACGCGAGGCGCGGCGAGGGCACGTACGACCGGGTGCTCGCGGCAATGCGCAGGCTCAATGAGCGCGACATGCTGTTCGGGATCTCCGCCACGGTCACTCGCTACAACCACGATCTTCTGTCGAGCGACGAGTTCTTCGACTTCTACATCGACAAGGGCGCGCGCTTCGCCTGGCTCTTCCAGTACATACCGATCGGCCGCGAGCCGAACGTAGATCTTATGAGTACCGCGGACCAGAGACACGAGCTGCGTCACCGCGTCACCGACCTGCGCGCGAGGAAGCCCATATTCATAGGGGACTTCTGGAACGACGGCGTCTACGTCGGCGGATGCATGGCGGGCGGCAGGCTGTATTTCCACATCACCTCGAACGGCAACGTGGAACCGTGTGTCTTCTGCCACTTCACGGTAGGCAACATAAAGGAGCGACCGCTCAAGGAGATCCTCGCCGGCGACTTCTTCAGGGCGCTCCGCTACGAGCAGCCCTACAGCGAGGAGAAGAACCTGTACATGCCGTGCACGATCATCGACCACCCTGAGATCCTGCGAAGGCTGGTCAAGGAGCACGGCGCACGACCGAGCCACGAGGGCGCCGAGACGATCGTCGAGGACCCCCGGATCGTCGATCACCTGGATCGCTACGCGGCCAGGTTGAAGGAGCTCTCGCAGCCGGAGTGGTACGAAGATCATTACGAGAACCCCGAGTCCGAGTGGTTCAAGCTCGGAGAGCGCTTCGAGCGGCAGTGGGCCCTGGAGCGACCGTATCTGGAGAAGTGGCACCGTGAGCGCGAGAAGGCGCGGCGACGTAGGACGGAACCCGACGGGGAGGAAGCGACCGAGCACGCCCACTCGTCCACGTGATCGCGGAGCAGAGGTGCGAAGGACGCAACGGCGCGCGGCCCCGGTGGCCGCGCGCTT
>WJLY01000009.1 GCA_014728245.1 Candidatus Effluviviaceae Genus IV sp. | reverse complement strand
GGACAGCGGGGTCCGTCGCCGTCTCCGGACGGCGCGGGATGGGAGGCAGGGAAAGCCGATGGCTCTCAGGTTGAGGGACCTGTTCGACGAGATCGCCAGGATGCACCGCGACGGCGTTCCGGGCACGATAGCGACGGTCGTCTCGGCAGGCGGGTCGACGCCTCGCGGCGCGGGTGCGAAGATGATCGTCTACGAAGACGGGAGGACTCTGGGCTCGGTCGGAGGTGGAGCGGTGGAGAGCTCCGTCATCGAGCGAGCCAGAGCGATGGCCGGGGGGAGCCAGACGGAGCTTCTGTCGTTCGACCTCGACGACGATACGGAAGCCGCTTGCGGGGGGAAGATGGACGTCTTCCTCGAGCCGGTCGCGGCCGGCCCCCGGGTACTCGTGGTCGGAGGCGGACACGTCGGTCGCGCCGTCGCCGCGGCGGCCGCAAGGGCCGGCTTCCGGGTCGTCGTGGTCGACGACCGGGCCGACATGGTGACGAACGAGCGCTTCCCCGACGCGGAGCGCAGACTCGTTGGCGGCGTCGAGCTTCTGGAGGACGAGATCGAGCTCGACGACTCGACCTTCGTGGTCGTCGTGACCCGCGGGCACAGGTTCGATCGCGAATGGGTTAGGGCGCTCTCCGATCATCGGCCGCGATACCTGGGCATGATCGGGAGCGAGAAGAAAGTGACACTGACTCTCGACGCGTTACGGGAGGAGGGCGTCACCGAGGAATCGTTGCGATCGCTCCACGCGCCGATAGGGATCGACATCGGTGCGGAGACGCCGGACGAGATCGCGGTCAGCGTGGTCGCGGAGATCATAGCGGTCAGGCACGGCATCACGGATACCGTGATGCTCAGGGACAAGTTCGGGCACAAGGGCTCGAACAGGTGACGCGGATGGCGACCGAGGGTCTGGTAATCGTGAGAGGCGGAGGGGATCTCGGCACCGGGGTGGCGCACCGGCTGTTCCGTGCGGGATACGCGGTCGTCGTCCTGGAAAGGGAGGATCCGCGCGTCGTCCGGCGGACGGTCTCGTTCGCGCAGGCCGCCTTCGACGGCGCGGCCTCTGTCGAGGGAGTGGAGACCAGGAAGGCGACCGTCGCGGAGGCCGCTGCCGCGGTCTCGGGCCCCGGCCGTCCGGATTGGGTCCCTCTCGTGATCGACCCGGAGGGCGCTTCGATCGAGGCTCTGCGTCCCGGGGCGGTCGTCGATGCCAGGATGGCCAAGCGCAACCTCGGCACCGTCAGAGGCGACGCGCCGGTCACTATAGGCCTCGGTCCGGGGTTCCGCGCCGGCGAGGACGTCGACTACGTGGTGGAGACAATGCGGGGGCACTCGCTGGGACGCTTGATCGACGAGGGAAGCGCCGCGCCCGACACCGGCGTTCCGGCGGAGGTGCGGGGCGTGGGAAGAGAACGCGTGATCCGCTCGCCGGGCGTCGGGCAGTTCAGATCGGTCCGAGCGATCGGGGATCTCGTCGGAGACGGGGAGCTGGTCGGAACGGTCGGGGAGGCAGAGGCAAGAGCCGGCGTGTCCGGGCTTCTGCGTGGGCTCGTCGCCGACGGCACAAGACTCCGCGGCGGCGACAAGCTGGGCGACGTGGACCCGCGGGGCTCGGAGATAGACCACATGTTGATCTCTGACAAGGCGCGGGCGGTGGCGGGGGCGGTGCTGGAGGGCCTGCTGAGAGGGCGGGCCCTTCCGAGGTGTCCGACGACCGTGCGGAACTCCGATGTGTGAGTCGGCGCCCCTGGAAGCCCCGTTCGTGCGCAGGCGCCGAGGAGCCTGATGCGCACTCCATGCGGGAAGCGCACGTTGTGTTCGTCACCCGGCGAGGGTAGAAACGATGTATGACCCGGTCTGGAAGAGACCGCGCACGATACCCGGCGAGGGTAGAGACGATGTATGACCCGGTCTGGAAGAGGCCGCGCTCGATAGAGGAGAGCATCGAGGCGCTCTCGGAGACCGCGGGAGCGGGCGGCCCGGCCGCGGCCACGGCAGAGGGCGCAGGACGTGAGCGCCCGACGAGCGACATCTCCGGGAGAGCGGTACACGCCCGCCCGATAGCGGGGGGTACCGACCTCGCTGTCCGCATAGCCTCCGGCATTGAACGTCCCTCGACGCTGGTCGACCTGGGACGCGTCGAGGCGCTGCGGGTCTTCGAAAGAAAGGGACACCGGGTGCTCGTCGGAGCGACTGTGACCCACGGCAGGCTCTCGGACGGCGACGAGTTGCGCGACGGAGCGCGGGTCCTGCGTATGGCCTGCGGGCGCGTAGGTTCGCCGCAGATTCGAGCGCGCGGCACCGTCGGCGGCAATCTGGTCAACGCCTCTCCGGCGGCCGACGCCGTCGCCGCCCTCGTCGCCCTCGACGCGACGGTTCACGTGCGGCTCGGCGACGGCACGGCGAGCGACGTCCCGGCGCGGGAGTTCATCACCGGCCCGGGCACGTGCGCGCTCGGGAGCTGCGACCTCCTGGAGAGCGTAAGCTTTGATCTCCCTGGCGAGGGCGCGAGGAGCGTCTACCTCAAGGCTGGCCAGAGGAACGCGCTGGCCATCGCGATCGTGTCGGTGGCCGCCGTCTACCTGCCGGGAGAGGGCCGTGTCCGGCTGGCGCTCGGCTCGGTCGCCCCGACTCCCGTCAGGGCGGAAGCGGCGGAGGCGCTCTTCGGGGACAGGTGGCCGGGGCCCCGCGGGGACGACGGCCTGTTCGGCGAAGTGGCGGAGAGGGCGGCCGGGTCGACATGTTGCATAGACGACGTGAGAGCGACGGCCTCATACAGAAGAAGACTCACGAGGGTCCTCACTGAGAGGGCGCTCCGGGAGGTGTGCAGGAGAAGCTGAACGCCGGCGCGGCGCCTGCCTGGCGACGCGCAGGGAGTCGGATGGGCGCGGTGCGGACGATGGCGAGATCCCGTCTGGATCGCGTGGAAGACGGCGAGTGCCGGGCGCCCGTCGAGACCGAGTGGAAGACGGCGAGTGCCGGGCGCGGCGATGAGCGTGGTACGCCAAGGGAGGATGCATGTTCAATTCTAAGTTCAGGGGCAGAGATTTCATCTCGATACTCGACTTCAAGAAGAACGAGGTCGAGGCGATGCTCGATCTGGCTGACGAGCTCAAGCGCAAGTTCAAGCGCGGCCAGCCGCACAAGTACCTGGAGGACAGAACGCTCTTCATGCTCTTCTACAACCAGTCGTTGCGCACGCGGAACAGCTTCGAGGCGGGGATGACGCAGCTCGGCGGCCACGCGCACTTCCTGGATCCCGACAAGATCTACATGCCCGCGCTGGAGGGCGAGGAGGTGGCGTACTCGACCGAACGCATCTCGGATGTGGCGCGGGTGCTGGACAGGATGGGGCACGGGATAGCCATCAGGATGTACGGCGATCCCGTGGGCTGGCAGAACGGCAAGGCCAACAGGATAGTCCGGGAGTTCGCTGACTGGGCCGAGCACGTTCCGGTGATCAACATGGAGGACGACCTCTACCATCCCTGCCAGGGCATGGCCGACATCATGACGGTGAGGGAGCACTTCGGGCGATTCAACGGCGTCAAGTTCGTGATGAGCTGGGCATACAGCCCTTCGGTCCACAAGCCGCTCTCGGTGCCGCACAGCGCTATCATCGCGGCGGCTACGGTCGGCTGCGACGTCGTCCTGGCTCACCCCGAGGGGCTCGAGCTCGAGGACAGGATCCTCAAGGCGACGGAGAAGCGGGCGAAGGAGTCGGGCGGGTCGTTCGAGATAACGAACGACATGGATGAAGCGTTCGACGGGGCCCACGTGGTCTATCCGAAGGCGTGGACCTCCAAGCACTTCATTCCGCCGATCGCGGACGAGCCGATGCTGGAGAAGACGGAGGAGCTCTTCGCCGCCAACAAGCACTGGATGTGCGACGAGGAGAAGATGAAGCTGGGCGCGGACAACGTGAAGTACATGCACTGCCTGCCGTGCGACCGCGGCTACGAGGTGACCGACGACGTGATCGACGGCCCCCGTTCGATAGTGTTCGACCAGGCCGAGAACCGGCTGCACGCGCAGAAGGCGATCATGTCGCTCTTGATGGACTGACAACGGAGAAGACCATGGACGTTACTGAACTCAGAGGCCGCGACCTCGTCTGCACGCAGGACTGGGCCGTGGACGAGCTGGAGGCGGTCCTGGATCTCGCCGCCCGGATGAAGGCCCGGAGATACTCGGACGAGGACGCAGAGATCCTGCGGCACAGGACCTTCATGATGATGTTCTACAACTCCTCGCTTCGCACGCGCCAGTCGTTCGAGGCGGCGGCGAGCGAGCTGGGCGGCCACGCTCAGTTCCTCGAGCCCTCGAAGCTCCGGATCAAGACGAAGACCAGCTCCGGGGAGGTCCTTCGGGACACCGCGAAGGTGATGAGCAGGTACGCCTGCGGGATAGGTATCCGGATACTGGAGGATTCCGTGGAAGCGTACGGCGACGGCGACGCGTTTCTCAGGGAGTTCGCGGAGCTGGCTGACGTGCCGGTCGTGAGCATGGCGCACGACAAGTTCCATCCCTGCCAGGGGCTGGCGGACGTGCTGGGCATGAGGGAACGGCTGGGCGATACGCGGGGAAAGACGCTCCTCCAGATCTGGGGCTACTCTCCGATGGTCAGGTCCTGGAGTTCGGTGCAGGAGAGTTTGCTCGTGAACTCCCGTCTGGGGATGAACGTCCGGCTGGCCTTTCCGGAGGGGTACGACCTCGACCCCGACGTGATCGGCCGAACGAAGGCCAACTGCGACGCGGCCGGGGTGGATTTCGAGATCACCCACGAACAGGAAGAGGCCTACGACGGCGTCGACGTCGTCTACTCGCGTCACTGGATGCACCCTGACCGCTATCGCATCGGCAGGGAGGGCGATCAGAAGCTGGCGGCGGAGAACCGCGACTGGCGGACGACCATGGAGAGGATGAGCCGTACGAACGACGCCGTCTTCGTCCACCCGATGCCGGTCGACAGGGGAAACGAGGTCGATGACGACGTGTGCGACAGTGAGCGCTCGCTTCTCTACGACATAGCCGAGAACCGCCTGCACGTACAGAAGGCGATCATGGCCCTGACGATGGCCGGGTAAAGACGGGCCGGGGGACGTCCGTCGGATGCGGACGCCGGGCGGAAATCCAAAGCGCGGCGGCCGCGCCGGCGGCCCCGCCAGGGAAAGCAACTTGAAGAGGTGTTCGATGGACAAGCTTGCCGTTGTCGCCATAGGCGGCAATTCTCTCACCAGACCGGGACAGCGGGGCACTATCCCGGAGCAGTTCGAGAACACGCGCGCGACGAGCGCGGTAATCGCCGACATGATCGCGAGGGGTCACGAGGTCGTCCTGACGCACGGCAACGGGCCACAGGTGGGGAACATACTCCTCAGGGCCGAGATGGCGTCGTCGGTGCTGCCGCCGCTGCCGCTCGACACCTGCGGCGCCGATTCGCAGGGTGGCATCGGGTACATGCTGCAGCAGGTCCTGGGGACCGAGCTCAGGCGGCGGGCGATCGAGAAAGACGTTGTCACCGTCCTGACCCAGGTCGTCGTAGATCCGAACGATCCCGCGTTCGACGAGCCGTCGAAGCCGATCGGGCCCTTCTACTCCGAGGAGGACGTGAAGCGCAGGCGAGACGAGCAGGGGTGGGCGGTGATGGAGGACGCGAGTAGAGGATGGCGGAGGGTCGTTCCCTCTCCGATGCCCGTGAGAATCGTTGAGGTCGGAGCGATCAGGGCGCTGTTGTCCGCCGGCTGCGTTGTCATCGGAGTCGGCGGAGGAGGGATTCCCGTCGTGGAATCGGACGGGGGACTCAGAGGCGTTGAGGCGGTCATAGACAAGGACCACGCCTCGAGGCTTCTGGCCAACCAGATCGGCGCGGGGCTGTTCGTCATCTCCACCGACGTGCCGCAGGTGGCGCTTCACTACGGCACGGACAGGGAGACCGCGATCGACGAGATGACCGTCGAGGAGGCGGAGCGCTACCATCGCGAGGGTCACTTCCCGCCCGGAAGCATGGGCCCTAAGGTGCTCGCCGGCATCGACTTCATCCGGAACGGGGGCGGAACGGTGATAATCACGAACCCGGGGTCGCTGGGCAGGGCGCTCGACGGCGAGACGGGGACGAGAATAATCAGGGAGCGGGAATGAAGGAACTCGCGAAGATCATCCGAGTAGCGCGTGGACTCGTTCCGTGCGATCTTGTGCTCAGAAACGCGAGGATCGTGAACGTGTTCTCGGCGGAGGTCTACAGGAGCAATATCGCCATATGGGGCGGTCGGATCATCGGGATCGGCGATTACGAGGGAAGAAAGGAGATCGATCTCGAGGGCGGATACGTGCTGCCGGGACTCATCGACGGACACATGCACGTTGAGAGCACGATGGTCACGGTGCAGGAGTTCGCGCGGTCGGTCGTGCCGAGGGGCACGACATCCGTCATCTGCGATCCGCACGAGATAGCCAACGTGCACGGACTGGAGGGAATCCACTACATCCTGAACACGGCGAAGTACAGCCCCGTCAACATCTTCGTCATGCTCTCCTCCTGCGTCCCGGCAACCGAGTTCGAGACGAGCGGCGCGAGGCTGAGGGGCTTCGATCTCTATCCTCTCCTGAGGGAGAAGTGGGTGCTCGGGTTGGGCGAGATGATGAACTACCCGGGCATACTGCAGGAGGACGAGGGGCTCCTGGACAAGATCTCGATGACGTCGAACAAGCGCATAGACGGGCACGCTCCGGGTCTCTCGGGGAAGGACCTGAACGCCTACATAGCCGCCGGCGTCACGTCCGACCACGAGAGCACGTCCGTGGAAGAGGTCCTCGAGAAACTCAGGCTCGGAATGTACATCATGATCCGTGAGGGCTCGGTCACGAAGAACCTCCGGGACCTCCTGCCGGCGATCACGCGGGACAACCTCCCGCGCTGCTTCTTCGTCACGGACGACCGGCACCCGAAAGATCTTCTGGACAAGGGCCACATAGACCACATGATCAAGATCGCGATAAAGGAGGGGCTCGACCCCGTGGCGGCTATCAGGCTCGCGACGATCAACACCGCCCAGTACTTCGGGCTGACCGACCTCGGGGCCATAGCCCCCGGGTACCGCGCCGACATGGTCGTGGTCGACAGTCTCAAGCGCTTCAAGGTGCGGACGGTTTTCAAGAGCGGGAAGGTCGTCGCCCAGGACGGCGTGATGGTCTCGTCCCGGCCTCGGACGCCGGAGGTCACGCTCAGGAGCTCGATCAACATCAAGTGGCTGACTCCGGAGGACTTCGACATAGAGGCGCGCGGGAAGAAGGCGAAGGTCATCGACCTCGTGCCCGACCAGATCATCACCGGGTCGTCGGTTGAGAACGTCAAGATCGAGGACGGAAAGGTCGTGGCCGATACCGAGCGCGACCTTCTGAAGATAGCGGTCGTGGAGCGCCATCAGGCGAGCGACCGCATAGGCCGCGGCATCGTGCGCGGGTTCGGCCTCAAGAAGGGCGCGATCGCAAGCTCGGTCGCTCACGACTCTCACAACATCGTCGTCGTCGGGACCAGCAGCGAGGACATGATGGCGGCGGTCGTGGAAATATCGAAGATGAAGGGCGGCCTCTCGGTCGTCCGTGACGGTAAGCTGGTGGCGGGGCTGTCGTTGCCGATCGCCGGCCTCATGTCCAAAGGATCGCTCAAGGACGTCGTCAAGGGGCTGGACGACGTCAGGAAGGCGGCCAGACGCCTCGGATCGAAGCTCGACGATCCGTTCATGGCCATGTCGTTCATGGCGCTTCCGGTGATCCCCAAGCTCAAGGTGACAGACCTGGGGCTCGTGGACGTCGAGGCTTTCGAACTGACCGACCTGTTCGTCTGACCGGCTCAAGGACCCACGAACCGGGAGCAGCATGCATCGCAGGACCTACGTCGTCCTTTTCATAGCGGTCTTCGCATCGACGATGGGGGTCGGTTTCATCGGTCCCCTCCTTCCGCTGTACGCGCGGGACCTCGGAGCGGCTGGCCTGTCCCTGGGCATGATCTTCGCCGGGTTCTCGGTGGCGCGGTTCGGGCTCAGCCCGTTCATCGGCAGGCTCTCGGACAAGCACGGCCGCAAGATCTTCCTGGCCATCGGCCTCGCCGTCTACTCCTGCTTCTCGTTCGCCTACATGATGGCGGAGACCGCTTCGCATCTCGTGCTGGTGCGCGTGCTACACGGAGCGTCGTCCGGCATGGTGATCCCGGTCGCTCAGGCCTACGTGGCCGAGATCGCGCCCGAGGGCCGCGAGGGCACGTTCATGGGCGCGTTCATGGTGTCCCTCTTCACGGCGTTCGGCATCGGCCCCCTTCTGGGCGGCCCGCTGGCCGACCGCTTCGGGATGGAGACGCCGTTCTACGCGATGGGGGGGCTTTCGGCGCTGGCGCTGGTGCTGGTTCTCCTCTTCCTTCCCGAGCTGGGTCTGCACAGAGAGAGGTGGGAACAGAGGGTCCCCATCAGGAGCGTGCTGGCGCACACGCTCGTGGTCGCCCTGATGGTGTTCAGGTCGTCGGTGGCGTTCGGCCGGGGGCTTGTGATCCCCTTCCTTCCGTTTGTGGCGGAGTCCCGCGGAGCGTCGCTGTCGGTCATCGGCGTGCTTCTGGCGACCAACATCCTGCTCGCCGGCGCGATGCAGATCCCTTTCGGCAAGCTCGCCGACAGAGTGCCGAGGACGCTGCTCATGGGGATGAGCATGGTCGGCAGCGCGGCGGTGATCTTCGCGATACCGTTTTGCGAGACGGTCATGCACCTCTTCCTGCTCCAAGTGGCCACCGGCATCGTGTCCGCGCTGGGCTTCCCCGCGGCCATCGCGGTCGCGTCAATGTGCGGTCGGAAACTGAACGGAATGGGAACGGTAATGGCGCTCTTCAGCAGCGGGATGAGCATCGGACTGATCCTCGGCCCGCTGTCGGGGGGCGTCGCGGAGCGCATCTTCGGACTTGACTTCGTCTTCAAGGGTGGTTCTCTTGTGGTGGTTCTCGGCTTCATAGCTTTCGTTCTTCTGATCAGGAAGGCGCACAGCGACGGGCTTCTGGAGTCCTGTTTCGAGGCGTCCCCGGAGAAGGACGGGGCGTGAGCCGCGGGATGTTCCCAGTATCGAATGGAGCTTGTGTCATGATGCGAAAACCGCTTCTGGCCGTCCTCCTTCTAGGCATCGTCCTTTCGCTGGGCTGCGCGTCCGACGAGCCCTCGGAGGGAGAGAGCGACTTCAAGGTGGGCATGGTCTTCGACGTGGGAGGCAAGGGCGACAAATCGTTCAATGACTCCGCCTACCGTGGCATGCTGAACGCCGCCGACGACTTCGGGGTCGAGTTCACGGAGTTCGAGCCCGGCCAGGACGCGGACCGGGAGGTAGGGCTGCGCAAGCTCGCCGGCGCCGGCTATGATATGATCATCGGCGTGGGATTCCTCTTCAGCGACGCCATCAAGAAGGTCGCGCGCGATTATCCGGACACGAAGTTTGCGTGCGTCGACTACGACGTCAGGCCGGGCGAGGAACTCCCGCCGAATCTCGTCGGCCTCCGGTTCAGGGAGGAGGAGGGTTCCTTCCTTGTCGGCGTCCTAGCGGCCATGCACACGGAGACCGACAGAATCGGCTTCGTGGGCGGCATGGACATACCGCTGATTCACAAGTTCGAGGCGGGCTACATCGCGGGAGCCAGACACGTGACTCCCGGCATATCGATCACCGTGGTCTACGCTGGCACCACCCCGCAGGCCTTCGCAGATCCCGCCAAGGGCAAGGAGCTGGCGCTCCTGCAGTACGGGCGCGGCGTCGACGTCATCTACCACGCGTCCGGCAGCACCGGAAACGGCGTGATCGAGGCGGCGCGGGAGGCCGGGGCCTATGCGATAGGCGTCGACTCCAATCAGAACTACATGGCCCCCGGCCACGTGCTGACCAGCATGGTCAAGCGGGTCGACAACGCCGTCTACAAGGCCATCAGGGACGCCCTCGAGGGCACGTTCGAGGGCGGTATCGAGGAGCTTGGACTGGCGGAGAACGGTGTCGGCTACGCTCTGGACAAGCACAATGAGGACCTCATCACGGAGGAGATGACGAAGGCGGTCGAGGACGTACGGGCCGCGATCATCGCCGGCGAGATCGAGGTCCCGAGCAGCTAGCCACGTCCCGCCACACGTCCGTCGCCCCGGCCGGGGCACAACGGCGCATGAAGAGCAAGGACGGAAGGGGCGCCTGCCTCATGAGCGAGCGCGTCGCCATCGAGATGCGCGAGGTCACCAAGCGTTACCCGCGCGTGCTTGCCAACGACCGCGTCGACCTGTCCGTTCGCGAGGGCGAGATCCACGCCATCGTGGGCGAGAACGGCGCGGGCAAGTCGACGCTCATGAAGGTGCTCTACGGACTTGTCTCCCCCGACTCGGGGAGCATGCTGGTGGGCGGCGAGCCCTTCTCTCCCGCCGGCCCGCGGGACGCCATTCGCGCGGGCATCGGAATGGTCCACCAGCACTTCATGCTGGTCGATACTCTCTCCATCGCGGAAAACGTCGTCCTGGGGGACGAGCCGCGCGCCCGCGGCGTGTTCGTCGACTCCCGGGCGGCCTCCGAGCGCGTCGAGAGGCTCTCGCGCGAATACGGTTTCGAGCTGGACCCGCGCGAGAAGGTCGAGGGGCTTTCCGTCGGGCTCGAGCAGCGCGTGGAGATCGTGAAGGTGCTGTACCGGGGCGCTTCCATCCTGATCCTCGACGAGCCGACGGGCGTCCTCACGCCGAACGAGGTGCGCGAACTCTTCTCCATCCTGCGGTCGCTCAGAGAGAGCGGCCGGACCATCGTCTTCATTACGCACAAGCTCGACGAAGTGCTGGAGCTTGCCGACCGCATCACCGTCATGCGTGACGGCAGGGTCACCGGCGTGGTCGAAGCCGGGTTGACCACCAGGGAGGAGCTGGCCCATATGATGGTAGGAAGAGAGGTGCTCCTCCGCGTCTCCAAGTCCCCCGGAGCGCCGGGCGAGACGATCCTCTCGGTGCGGGGCCTCGCCGTGGAGGGCCGGAAGGGAACCGAGGCGGTGCGCAACGTGGACCTGGATGTGCGGTCGGGAGAGATCCTGGGGATCGCCGGCGTGCAGGGCAACGGCCAGACCGAGCTCATCGAGGCCATAACTGGCCTGCGCACCGCGGGGGCCGGCAGCGTTGCGCTGCGCGGCGTAGACCTCACCGGCCGGAGCCCACGGAACGTCAGGGACTCGGGCGTGGCCCACATACCCGAGGACAGACAGGAGCGGGGCCTTGTGCTCTCCTTCACGGTCGCCGAGAACCTGGTGTTCGGCCGGCATCACCGGGCGCCCTACTCAGGAAGAGGGCTTCTCGATCTCGGCGCCATAGGAGAGAGGGCGGAGAGGCTCATCGACGAGAACGATCTCAGGCCGCGCGACCCGGGATCGCTCGCGGGTAGCCTGTCGGGGGGGAACCAGCAGAAGCTCATCGTAGCCCGCGAGCTGGACGGACGGCCCGTGCTCGTCGTGGCCTGTCAGCCGACGCGCGGCGTCGACGTTGGCGCGATAGAGTTCGTCCACCGTAGCCTCCTCGATCTGCGCGACGAGGGGGCGGCCGTGCTGCTGGTGTCCGCTGAGCTCTCGGAGATAATGGCGCTCTCCGACACGATCGCCGTCATGTATCGGGGCGAGATGGTCGCGAGCTTCGGCGCGGGCGAGGTCACCGAGGACGAGCTGGGGCTCCTCATGACCGGGGGCGGAGACGCGCGCGAGGGACGCGCGCGGGATCATGCGGGCGGCGCGGGAACGAAAGAGCCGGGGGCTGACCGGAGGGGCGGAGCAGCGTGAGCCGTTTTGCGAAGGCAGTCAGCGTCCTCTCGCCCGTCATAGCGGTGGCGGCCGCGCTTCTCGTCGGGGGCCTCGTCGTGATGGCGATCGGCGAGAGCCCGCTTCGCGTCTACTCGATTCTCTTCCGGGGGGCGTTCGGGAGCGTCGACTCGCTGGGCTACGTCGTGTTCAACGCGTGCCCCCTCATCTTCACCGGCCTCGCCGTAGCGTTCGCGTTTCGGGCCGGGCTTTTCAACATAGGCGGCGAGGGACAGCTGTACGTCGGGTCGTTCGTGTGCGCGTGGGTCGGCCTCAAGCTCGGGGGCGTTCCAGCGGCGCTCGCGGTGCCCCTGCTGGTCCTGGCCTCCGCAGCCGGGGGCGCGGCGTGGGCGGCGATCCCCGGGTTCCTCAAGGCGAGGTTCGGCGTGCACGAGGTGATCAATACGATCATGCTGAATTTCATCGCCATCGGGCTCACGAGCTACTTCGTCATCAATGTCTTCAAGGAGCCCGGCCAGATGACGCCCCAGACCGCTGAGATCGCCGCGTCCGGCCAGCTTCCCCGGCTCGCCGGCGCGCTTCAGAGCGTCGGGATTCCGCTCCCCGCCGCGAATCCCCTGAACGCCTCGATCCTCATCGCGCTCGGAGCCGTCTGGGCCGCCTGGTTCATCCTCAACAGGACGACGCTCGGCTACGAGATACGCGCGGTCGGCCTGAACCCGTCGGCTGCGGAGTACGCCGGGATCAACGTGCGCCGGATGCTGGTGGTGGCGATGATGATCTCCGGGGCGTTCGCGGGGCTCGTCGCCACTAACGAGATCATGGGATTTCGCTACAGATACCTGGATAACTTCTCGGCGCAGATCGGTTTCATGGGAATAGCCGTCGCGCTTCTCGGCAAGAACACACCCCTCGGCGTTCTCTTCGCCGCGCTCCTCTTCGGGGTGCTGAACACCGGGGCGCTCGAGGTGGACGTCTTCACCGACGTCCCCCGGGAGTTGATACTGGTTCTGCAGGCGGTGACGATCATACTCGTCGTTGTGGCGAACGAGGTTCTGACGAAGAAGCTGCGGGAACGCGAGGCGGGAGCCGCCTCCCAAGCCACCGAGGAGAGCGCGTGACGACGCTCGACAGGGCAGACGTCGAGGGACGGGACAGCGGAGCGCACACCGACGCGGAGACTTCCGGGAACGCGGGCCACAAGGTCCCGGGCGTTCGCGTGATCGTGTCGGCGCTCTGGGTGATCGGCTTCATGCTCCTGGGCAAGCTCCTCGGTCTCGTCAAGGACGTCGTGGTCGCCGCCAAGTACGGCACCAGCGCCTCGATGGACGCCTTCCTCGTGGCGTTCACGGTGCCGATCCTGATATCGAGCTGGCTCCGCTCTCCGTTGCGATCCGGGTTCGTGCCTCTCTTCACCGAGGGGTTGGAGAGAGACGGCGAGAAGAAGACGTGGCGCGCGGCGGGGACGTTCCTCGGCGACCTCCTGGTCCTCTCGGCGGTCGTCGCGATCGCCGGGTTCGTGTTCGCTCCGCAGATCGTGTCGCTGGTGGCCCCCGGTTTCGACCCGCCCGAACACGCGCTGGCGGCGTCGCTCGTCCGCATCATGATCGGGACTGTCTTTCTCGGAGCGTTCTCCGGGATCATGGGAGACGTCCTCCACTGCTACGGGAACTTCATGCTGCCCGAGATGCGCCACCCGGCCAGAAACCTGTTCCTGATCGGGGGCGCGGTGCTCCTGACCGGAACGCTCGGCATACGCGGGCTGGCGTGGGGCTTTCTGGCCGGAAGCGTCGCCGGGATTCTGATCCAGTCGCCCTTCTACTGGAAGCACAGGTCGAAGATCAGACTGGGCCTCGACTTCCGGCACCCGATGTTCCTCGGCGTGATGCGGCTGGCGCTGCCGCTCTTCATCGGGATGGCCGGAGCGAAGCTGGACGACGTGATCGACCGCGTCTTCGCCTCGATGCTCTCGGAGGGGAGCATATCCGGACTCTCGTACGCGATGCGCCTGATCGACATCCCGCGCGAGATACTCGTCGTGGGGTTCTCCACGGTACTCTTCCCGTTCTTCGCCAGGGTCGTGGCCAGGGGGCGCATGGAGGTCTTCGCCGACAGGTTCATATCGGCGCTCAGGATCGCGTTCTTCGCTCTCTTCCCGGTGTCGGTGATGATCGCGATTCTGGGAGAGCCGTTCGTGAGGGTCGTCTTCCAACGGGGCGCGTTCGACGAGCAGTCGGTAACGTTCACGGTGTCGGCGCTTCTGCTCTACACGCCGACGCTCTGGGCCCTCGGCCTCACGAGCGTCATGATCTCCGGCTTCGTCGCCATGAAGGACACGAAGACGCCGGTCGTGGTCGGGCTCGTGCGGCTCGCTCTCAAGGTCGGCCTGATCTTCGCCTTCATCGGGGCCTTCCAGCACGCGGGCATCGCGCTCGCCACCTCCGTGTCGCACGTGTTCAAGCTGGGTCTCTTCCTTCTCATGGTGCCGCGGGAGATCCGGAGAGGGCGGTATGGGAAGCTCTTCAGGGGGTTCGCGGGAGTGGCCGTCGCCACGGCGATCATGGGCGCGGTGCTCTACTTCACTGGCCCCTTCTTCGTGAAGATGGGAGAGGGTGCGTCGCTCACCGTGCGAGTGCTCGCGCTCGCGGCGCCGGCGGTCCTCGGGATCGCGGTCTATCTGGGGGCGGCCTATCTGCTCGCAAGAGAGGATCTGCGAGAGGCGGCCGCGGTCTTCCGGGACGGCCTGAGGACGCTTCTCAGGAAGGCCGGTAGAAGGGCGCCGGGCGCCTACGAGGCGCCCCCCGTGGACGACGAGACGCCCTGAGTGTGAGAGGGCGCTTCGGGCGGCAGGGCCGACGTCGAGCGGGAGTACCGACGTACCGGTCCGGCCGAAGGCCGGCCCCGCGACGAGACCCCAGGGAGGTTTCGTGTTCGAGCTCACAGTCTTCGACGCGGCTCTGAGGATGGCTACGCCGCTCATCTTCGCGGCGCTCGGGGGGATGTTCTCCGAACGGTCGGGGGTCGTCAACATCGCGCTCGAGGGCATCCTCCTGACGGGCGCGTTCGCGAGCATTCTAGTGACCTACCAGACGGGCGATCCGTGGCTCGGGGCGTTCGCGGGGCTCCTGGCCGGAGTTCTGGTCTCGGCGATACACGCCGTCGTGTCGATCACGTTCAAGGCGAACCAGATCGTGAGCGGCGTTGCCATCAACCTCCTCGCCATGGGCGCGACGCAGTTTCTCACCTGGATAATCTGGGGAAGCTCCGCCAACTCGCCTCCCGTCGAGGGCATGTCCTACTGGGCGCTGCCCGAGTCCTGGGGCGCGGTCGCCCGAGCGGTCAACGTGGTGATCGGGCACTACCCGCCACTCGTCTACATCGCCTTCGCGAGCGTCGTGATCGCCCACGTGACGCTCTGGAGGACCGCGTTCGGGCTTCGCCTGCGCGCGGTGGGGGAGCACCCCGAGGCGGCGGACACCCTCGGAATCAACGTCCACAGGCTCAGGTACGCCGGCGTTCTTCTCTCCGGCGCGCTCGCTGGGCTGGGCGGCGCGTTCCTGGCCCTGAACACGCATCAGTTCGTGAAGAACATGTCGGCCGGCCGGGGTTTCATCGCGCTCGCCGCCATGATCTTCGGGAAGTGGAATCCCGTCGGAGCGCTCTTTGCGTGTCTCCTGTTCGGGTACGCGGAGGCGGTTCAGATGGGGCTGCAGGGACGCGGGATACCTTCGCAGTTCGTCCAGATGATCCCGTACGTGCTGACAATGGTGGCGCTCGTGGGCGTCATCGGCCGGGCGAGGCCGCCGGCGGCGTCCGGCAAGCCATACTGATCGCGCCCGACAGGCGCGGCCAGGCGCTGTCTTCGAGTGCCGGCGGGGCCCTGTTGTGTTGACTTAGGGGCCGGATGCCCCTAGACTCTTCCTACCCACGCGGGCCCGCGGGACGCCGCCGCGGGCTTTCGCAGCACCAGGGACAACAGAAACAGGAGTGCCGAATGGGACGAGCCAGGCTCTTTCCGATAGCGTTCGCTGCGCTGGCGATGCTCTGCGTCTGCGGCTGCAGCGACAGCGAGGTCAACCCCTACGACCCGCAGCAGGATCAGGAACCCCCGGTTGTTACGAGCTTCACGTACTCGGGTGGAGAGGCCCAGTGGTCGACCGACGAGGAGGCGCTCTGCGTGCTCGAGTACGGACCCGTGGGCGGCGATTACGAGAACTACGTCTACGAGTCGACCAAGTACTTCTCGACGTACCACAGGGTGGAGCTCCTGGGAGCGGAGGACGGGGAGGAGTACAAGGTGCGGGTTCGCAGCCGGGACCGGGCCGGCAACGAGGCGTACGAGGCGTCCGCGCAGCTACCGGCGACGATCGTAGGACGGACCGCCCGCAACCAGACGATGTCGCTCTCGATGATCGACGTCGGTTGGGGTCTGGCGGTCGTGATCACGACGCCTGACGGCTCCCGTGCCCTGATAGACGCGGGCGCGGACTACCACCTGCCGGACGTGTTGGAGTTCGTGCAGGGAGAGGGGATAGGCTACTTCGACGCGGCGGTCGTTACCCACTACCACGGCGATCATGTCGGCGGGTTCGCGGAAGAGGGCGGAGTGCTCGACGTCTTCGGCGTCGGCGGCTTCGTCGCTCCGGACTTCACCACGGCTTACATACCGATGTGGGGGTCTCTCGAGGAGAGGCTCCTGGCGAACGGCATCCCCGTCACGTACGTGCAGCAGGGGCACAGCTCCGACAACACGCCCGCGCTCGACTGGGACGGCACGCCCGGCTTCCGCGTCGAGGTGCTCGGCGCCGCCTACGGAGGTCTCATCGGCGGCCCGGAAGATACCGGCCAGGAGGGCATGAAGGGCAACAACGACTCGATCGTGCTGCGCATCACGTGGGGCGGCGTATCGTACGTCGTTACCGGCGACGCCGAGTACTTCGCGGAGTACGACATCGTCGATACGTACGGCCGCCAGGGCTCTCGGGCCGATCTGCTTCAGATCGGCCACCACGGCAACGACGACGCGTCCTCCGAGCTGTGGCTGGAGAACGTATCACCGAGGATCGCGCTCATCTCCAACGCGATGATCGAGGCACAGCTCCAGAAGGAGGTGGTCACGCAGGGGATCCGGGCGGTCGACGCCGACTACTTCGTGACGGACCGGATCTACCCCAACACGCCGAGAAACGTCACTCCGACCTATGGGAACA
Source organism: Candidatus Effluviviaceae Genus IV sp. (assembly GCA_014728245.1). Taxonomy (GTDB): domain Bacteria; phylum Joyebacterota; class Joyebacteria; order Joyebacterales; family Joyebacteraceae; genus WJLY01. The sequence continues at coordinate 20,160 of WJLY01000009.1, read as the reverse complement.
TCATCGCGGTGACCGACGGCGAGACCATAGAGATCGTCCTGGAGCCCGATCCCTGGTAGAGAGCGAGGAGCAGCCCGCCGTCCTGGCGAGCGGGGTTCCCGCCGCGCTCCGGACGACGGGAACTGCGGCGGTAACGGGAGCCAACGAGTGACCTGGCTCGACAGGCTCAAGCGCAAGAAGGCGATGGATCCGGTCACGGCGGCACTTTACCTCGTGCCGGCCGGCGTCATCGTGGTCGTGTTCAGGATGGTCCCGATCGCGTCCGCCTTCATTCTGTCGTTCTTCGACGTGAAGATGGGGCGCATCAGGGGGTTCGTCGGGCTCGCGCAGTACGGCAGGCTCTTCCAGGACCCGACGTTCTGGAGTTCGCTCGGCACCACTTCCTACTACGTCCTCGGCGTGGTCCCGATCTCCCTCTTCCTGTCGCTCTTCATCGCGGTGCTTCTGAATCAGAAGCTGAAGGGCCTGGGGTTCTACCGCACCGTCTACTTCCTTCCGGTCGTTACCTCGCTCGTGGCGGTGTCGATGGTGTGGAAGTGGATATTCCACCCGCGGCTGGGGCTCCTGAACTACTTTCTGAGCCTGTTGGGAGGAGGATCGCTCCAATGGCTCGAGGAGCCGAGGGGCATATTCGAGATGATGGCCGGGGGGCTCGGCTGGTCGTGGTGGCCGGACGGGCTGGCCGGGCCGAGTCTCGCGCTCGTGGCCGTGATAGTCGTCTCCATCTGGCGGGGCATGGGCTACAACATCGTGATCTTCCTGGCCGGGCTGCAGAACATCCCGGACCAGTACTACGAGGCAGCGAGGATAGACGGCGCGAACAACAGGCAGGTCTTCTGGAAGGTGACGTGGCCCCTGCTCTCTCCGACGACGTTCTACGTGCTCCTGTCGACGACGATCGTCTCCTTCCAGGTCTTCACTCAGATATATCTGATGACCGGTCCGCCGGTGGGCGGCCCGATGGGAACGACCAAGGTCATCGTTTACTACCTGTTCGAGAAGGGATTCGACGCCGGCGGCAACATGGGATACGCGAGCGCCGTGGCGCTCATCCTCTTCATGATCATTCTGTCTCTAACGCTGCTTCAGCGCCGGATAGTCGAGAGGCGAGTCTACTACTAGGAGCGTCCCGCTAGTCGGCCCCGGCGGGCCGCCGTCGTGGAAGCCGCAAGCGCGGAGAGGAACTTGAGAGAGGGAACGCCGAGACGCAAGGCAGGCCCCGGAGCCGTTCTGCCGGGCGGACGCGAGACGCGGCCGGTCTCGTCGCGCGACAGGGACGAGAACGCGGGCTTCCGCGCTCGGCGCGGGCTGGGGCGGGCGGGCGTCTATCTCGCCGTCTGGATCGGGATCGTCATAATGATCGTCCCCTTTGTCTGGATGATCTCGACGTCCCTCAAGTCTCCGATAGAGATCCTGAGCTTCCCGCCCACATGGATACCGACCGGGCACTACCTGGAAGTCACGGAGGACCAGTGGATCGAAGTGTACGTGGTGTCGCGCGACGAGGCGGCGGGGACGGTGACCGTCCAGCCGGTCGAGTCGGTCGACGAGCCGGCGGGCGTACCGGCGGCCGAAGGGGAGATGACGGTCGACGAGTCACGGGTGGACGACAGGATACGTCTCAGGTTCAGAAACTACGTCGAGGCCTGGAACCAGGCTCCGTTCGCGCGCTACTACTTCAACACGATCTTTGTGACGCTGTTCGTGGTGGCGGGCGTTCTGGTGACCTCCTCGCTGGCCGCGTACGCGTTCGCGAGGATGAAGTTCTGGGGGCGGGACAACATATTCGTGCTGTTCCTCTCGATGATGATGGTCCCGCAGCCGGTCTACATCGTCCCATCGTACATCATCCTCGTGAAGCTCGGCATGATCGACACCTACCAGGCCCTGATCGTGCCCTGGATCGCGCACATCTTTTCGATCTTCCTTCTTCGGCAGCACTTCAAGACGATACCCAACGATCTCTACGACGCCGCCATCATCGACGGCTGCAGCAGGTTCGGCTTCCTGTGGAGGGTGATGCTGCCGCTCTCGAAGGCGGTGCTCGTGGCGGTCGTGATATTCACGATCGTAGGAACCTGGAACTCGTTCCTCTGGCCCCTCGTCATGACTAACACGCCTGAGGTGCGTCCGCTCCAGGTAGGTCTGGCCAGGTTCTCACAGGAGCAGGGGACCAATCACGAGCTCATGATGGCCGCGGCGGCGTTCTCCATCGCGCCTCTGATCGTGGCCTATTTCTTCGCTCAGAAGCAGATAATCCAGAGCTTGGCAACGTCGGGCATGAAGAGCTAGACGTCAACCCGGCAAGGTCGGGCATGAAAAGCTAGACGCCAACCCGGCAAGGTCGGGCATGAAGAGTCAGGCGTCTTCCGCCGGCGCGGCCGCGTTGGCCGCGCAGGGACGGGCCGTAGGGGAGTTCGACGGAGGTAACACGATGAAGCGTTTCACGATGTTCGCGGTGGCGCTGGCGCTGGCCGCCGTTCTCTTCGGGTGCGGCGGCGGCGATGATGCGGGTACCGACGGAGCGACCGTCGTGTCGTTCTGGCACGCCATGGGCGGCCCTTTGGGCGACCGGCTTGAGGAGCTGGTTCTGGAGTTCAACGAGACGCATGCCGACATCCGAGTCGAGTCGGTCAGCATGGGTCGTTACCAGGCGCTCTCGCAGAAGATCATGGCCGCGGTCGCCGCGGGGGAGCCTCCCGTCCTGGCTCAGGCGTACGAGGCCTGGACGGGCGAGCTCATCGAGAACGGCAGCGCCGAGCCGCTGAACGACTACATCGAGGGGCCGAACGGGCTTTCGCAGGAGGAGCTCGCCGACTTCGTGCCCGGGATGGTCGAGAACAACACCTGGGACGGAACGGTCTATTCGTTCCCGTTCAACAAGAGCGTCAGGGCTCTCTACTGGAACCGGGACCTTTTCGGGGAGGAGGGGCTGGATCGCGCTCCGCGGAACTGGGACGAGTACATGGACTACGCGCGCCGTCTCACGAAGGACCAGGACGGAGACGGAGAGCCGGACCAGTGGGGCACGGCCGGACAGATCAGCGCCTGGATGTTCGAGAACCTGCTCATACAGAACGGCGGCCGCATCCTGACTCCTGACGGCACGCGGGCGGCCTTCAACGGCCCGCAAGGAGTCGAGGCGCTCAGGTTCATGGTGAAGCTTCTGACGGACTACGGCAAGGTCACTTCCGGCTACGAATACCAGAACGACTTCCAGGCGGGCAAGGTCGCCATGATAGAGGGCTCGACCGTCTCGCTCTCGTTCATGGAAGGCAAGTACACGTTCGACCTGGCGCTGGCGCCGCTTCCCGAGAAGGAACGCGAGGGATGCTTCGTCGCCGGCACCAACGTCGTGATCTTCTCGGAGGCGACCGACGCCGAGAAGCGGGCCGCCTGGGAGTTCATCAAGTGGTTCGTGAGTCCGGAGATCACCGCGCGTTGGGCGGCGGGCACCGGGTACGCTCCGGTGCGGATGAGCGCGATGCAGTCGGACGCGATGCTTCGCAGGTTCGAGGAGATAGACGGGCTCAGGGAGGTGTACGGGCAGCTCGAGTTCGCCTCCTACGAACCCAGATCGGGCGCCTGGTACGCCGGGCGGAAGTATCTCGAGGAGACCGCAGTGGAGAGCGCGCTCCGGGAGCAGGCCAGTCCCGAGGAGGCTCTCGAGATGGCGGCTCGGGCCGTCAACGCCGAGCTCGAGAGCGAGAGGCGGTCCAAATACTAGCGCGAACGATGGTGATGCGTTCAAGGGGGACGCGATGACGAAGAACCTGAATACACCTGCGGTCGCGACGCTCGCGGCGGCCCTGTGCCTGGCGGCGCTTCTCGCCCGCCCGGCGCCCGCCGGGGCGGTGACCATATGCGACGTGCAGGACTACGATTCGGCCGGTTTTTCTCTCCTGGAGGGAGAAACGGTGACGGTGAAGGGAGCGGTGATCGTGCCGCCGGGGCTTCTGCAGCCGCAATACACGTCGATGTACATCCAGCAGGGCGACTGCGGGGTCAACATCTTCTGCTTCGACCTCCTTCCCTTCGAGCTGGCGCTCGGAGACTCGGTCCAGGTGACCGGAGAGGTGGTGGAGTACGTGAGCAGCGGTTCGGGGGCCGGAGCAACGACCGAGATCATGTGCGAGAGCCTGGAGCAGATAGAGCTTCTCTCGACCGGCAACGATCCGGTCGAGGCGGCCGCGCTCGACCTGCCGGACGTGAATCTCGAGGACAACGAGGGGAGACTCGTCAAGACGATCGGCATCGTGATCGACAACAACTTCGACTTCAGCATGTACCTGGGTGACCCGTACTCGGGAGCCAGCGTGCAGGTATACAAGAGCTACATCGAGGGCACCGACTTCAGCGTTTTCGTGCCCGGCGACACGCTCGAGATCACCGGCTTCGTGCTGCAGTACGACCGGGCGGCGCCGTACCTGCAGGGCTACGAGCTGGTGCCGCGTTACCAGAGCGACATGCAGTACGCCGAGCCGGTGGAGCCGCCGGAGCCGGAGTACTCGGCCGAGGCTCGTCTCAGCGTTCCAGCCCGGCCGTTCCGCCCGGACATAGGTGAGGTGCTTCCCATCGGATACTCCGCTCCCGAGAGAAGCGAGACCACGATCGAGGTCTACGACCTCCAGGGACGGCTTGTGAGGACGCTGACCGAGGGAGACTACGAGGGCATCTCGGCTCTGCCGGAATACTACAAGGAAGGGTTCTACGGCGAGGGCGTCCGTGGCTGGGACGGGCGCGACGAGCTGAGGCGTCTGGTCCCGGCGGGCACCTATATCTGCAGGCTGGAGGTGGAGGACCGCGACGGCAACAAGAGCGTCAAGATTGCGCCGGCGGTCGTCGGAATAAAGCTGAACTGATCGCACGACGGATACGAAAGGACAGGAAGCATGAAACTTGGCCTTGCACTGACGACAGGGATGTTGCTTGTCCTGCTCCCGTCCGTCGCGCTGGGACAGGTCATAGACATCTCGGAGGTCAATGCCGATGACGAGAACGGCTACCCCGTTCTCTTTGAGCAGGTCGTGACCGTCAGGGGAGTGGTCACTATCGGCACGGGGTATCTGGCCTCCAACAACGACGTCTACATTCAGGACGCGACGGGAGGCGTGAACGTCGTGCAGCCCCTGACCGCCTCGCCCGCGGTCGCCAGGGGCGACAGCGTGATGGTGACGGGGGAGGTTCTCTACGACCTGAGTTCGGGTTCGCTCAGGAAGACCTACATCGAGGTCGACACGTCCCAGGTTCCGGAGGCCGGGATCGCGGTTCTGTCGACCGGGCACGCTCCGCCCGCGCCGGCCGTCGTGACGCCGCGCATGCTGGCAACGTCGGAGGGCGAGGATTACGAGGGGACGTACGCGGTCATGAGGCGGGTGTACCTCACGCTCCCGCATCAATGGCCCGACGAGCCATGCGCCGTCGACCAGGCAACCTACGTCGCGGACGCCGATACGTCCTGCAGGCTGTGGTTCGACGCGGACACCGACGTGTGCGGCTCGCCGGCCCCGGGCGACACGTTCGACGTCTACGGGGTCGTCGTGCCGAGACTGAGAACCGTGTCGTCCTGGAGAGGGCACGGGATGCTTCCGCCGTCGCGCGAGCATGTTCTGTCGCGCGGGCCGGGGAGCGGGTTCGCCGAGGCGGAGACCGAACGCGTCTTCGCCAACCAGACCGTAGACCTGGCGTTCTCGCTCAGAGGAGAAGCAGACGTTCTGACGCGCATCGTGGTCGAGATCCCGGAGGGGTGGAACTTCTCGGGCCAGGCCTCGGACGTCGCTCTCTCGGGTGCCGGCTTCACGGGCGCCGCGGTCGTCGAAGACAGCACGACGGCGGACCTCGTTACCGTATCGGGCGCGGCGCTCACCGTCGACGACATCGGAACGCTGGAGATCGAGAACATCGTCGCTCCGGACGCCGCCGGCGGATTCACGTTCGTCTTCGCGACGGCGCCGGCCGCCGGAGAACCCGCGGCGATCCAGGAGTCGCCCGAGGTGGTCGTGGGCTTCCTGGCTGATCCGGGCGCGGTCCTCATAACGGAGGTATACGCTCACTCGCTCGAGGACCAGGACGCCAAGGACCGGGCGGAGTTCATCGAACTGGCGAACCCGGGCGACGACACGGTCGACGTGTCCGGCTGGGCGCTCGCGGACCTGGACGACTCGGGGGCGTGCGGCGGATCGAACATCTGGGAATTCCCCACCGACCCGCCCGTCAGACTGGCCCCCGGCGAGCGGCTGGTGGTGACGAAGGACGCCTACAAGGAGGCCGGGCCCCGGTCGTACGGCTTCCTCAAGGTGTTCGGCGACAGTCTCGACGTGAACGCGATCAAGCTCTTCGAGATGGTCGATTCCGACTTCGACGACAGCGACTGGCAGGGTGACGCTACGTGGGACGACGTGCCCAACATGGTCCTGGTTTCGGATTCGGACGGGGACGTGACGACGAGCCAGGAGATCCGGCTGCTGGGCGGGTTCGACAGGAACGGGGCGCTCTCGCCCGCGCTTCTGCCCGGAGCGGAGGCCGTGTACCTCTACTCCGACAGAACCCTGACGCAGCTTGTCGACGCGATGGAGTACCGGGATCCGGTCCACTTCCAGAGCGACCACTGCCCGGGCACTGAGGGGCTCGGTGGCGCGTCCGACGCGTATCCCGGCGTGCCGCCCGAGCACTACTCGCTGGTCCGCGATCTCACGGAGGATGACACCGACGACTCAGCGCACGACTTCGTGCTTTCTTCCTGGCCGACCCCGGGCACGGCAAACGTGCTGGGGGACGGGAAGGCCCCCGAGATCGTCACCGTCGGCACCGGGGGCAGCACGTTCGTGCTCGTCGAGTTCAACGAGCCGGTCGACGAGGACGACGCCGTCGACGAGGCCAATTACGAGATCACAGCTCAGGAGGGCCTGGCGGAGAGGCTCACGGTGGGCGGCGCGTGGCTCACGCGAGACGCCAGGACCGTGCTTCTCAAGACCGGCGAGCAGACGCCCGATCAGGTCTACGACATCTCCGTCACCGGCGTGTCCGACGCCGGCGGGAACCTGATCGATCCCCACGACGGCACCTTCAGCGGCTCGCCCTCGGTCGTGACGCCGCTCTCGGAGATCCAGGACTGGGACGAGAACGGATACTCGCCGTTGTGGGGGCAGGAAGCGACGACGGTCGGGTTCGCGGTAGTCGAGCCGGGCGTGTTCCAGCCTGACAGAACGAACATCTTCATCGAGGACACCGAAGGTTGGGGCCTCAACGTCTATTCGCCCGAACTCATGCCGCATCCCGCGATGGTCGGCGACCTGCTCCTTTGCTCCGGTCTCGTCGTGGAGTACCGGAGCGTCGACAGCAGCGATCCGTGGGCGACCCCGGAGGGCTCGACCACGGAGATATCCAACGCCCTCATAACCGTTCTGGCCAGGGGGTTCGACGCGATAGAACCGTCGGTGCTCAGGACCGGTGACGTGGGGAGCGAGCGGCTGGAGGGCACGCTCGCCAGGACGTCCGGTGTCGTCGTAAGCGTCGAGGGGTTCGCGATCTACATAGACGACGGCTCGGGCGCCTGCCAGGTCTACCAGAACTTCACAGACCTCGACTTCAGCCAGTACGCGCTCGGCGACAGCCTCGACGTCACGGGCATCGTCCTGCAGTACGACTACACCGAGCCGTACCTCGACGGGTACGAGCTGGCGCCGAGGTACGACAGCGACATCGTCAAGCTGGGCAGCGCCGGAGAAGGGACCGCCAGACTCGACGTGGACGCGAAGGTCCTCGACATCTCGTCCGGCGAGTCGATAGACATAGGGTTCTTCTCCAACGGGTGCAGCCACGTGGCGGTACGGATCTACGATCTCAAGGGCCGCGCGGTGGCGACCGTCTACGACGGGAAGTGCATGGGTGACATCAGGCGGAGCTGGGACGGACGGGACGACAATGGAAAGAAGGTACCCGTCGGCGTGTACATCTGCCACATCCAGGCGGACGCACGTGACGGAGAGAAGATAACCGACTCGGCGGTTCCGATCGTCGTCGGGACGAAACTCAACTAGGGAACACACGCGTTTGAGGCGGGAACGGTCCTTCCCGCTCCCGAAGGAGGCCTAAGTGAGAACAGCAAGACTGGCAGTCACGCTTGCGGCACTGGCGGCGCTTCTCGTCCCGTCGTGGGCGGCCGCCGCGGGTGTGTTCGACAACCTGGTGCTGTCGCCGAGAGCCCGCGCGATGGGCGGCGCATTCGTCGCGGTGTCCGATGACGAGACCGCGATCTTCACGAATCCCGCGGGCCTGGCGCAGCAGGATAAGTTCGGGTTCTACGGGACCTACGTCGACCTCTACGGCTACGAGTTTCTGGACCTCGGTTCATTCGCCGCCGCCATGCCCACGGGCAAGGGCACGATAGGCCTCGGCGCCAGGGTCCTGAGCGTGTCCTACGAGGGAGTCGATCTGGAGAACGAGTACTCGGTCGCCCTCGGACACGGCTTCACGGTGATGGAGGACATCCACTCGTCGCTCTCCCTGGGCTACTCGTTCAGCTTCTACGGCCTCTCCTTCGAGGAGGAGAGCGTGGGAGGTCACGATCTTGGCTCAGCGAGCACGTTCGGGATCGACGTCGGCGTGATCGGAACGCTGCGCGGCCGGACAAGCTTCGGGTTCTTCGCGAAGAACCTGAACAACCCGAAGCTGGGCGATCCCGACGCCGAGGACCTTCCGCAGTGGTTCACGGCCGGAGTCGCGTACAGCCCGTACGGCGGGGTCAACACCGTGCTCGAGATGCAGAAGCAGGACGACGAGGACCTGAGGAGTTGCTTCGGGCTGGAGATGGAGGTCACCGACTACATAACGCTGCGTGGCGGACTGCAGAACCAGCCCGACCGCCTGTCGGTCGGCTTCGGGACGCACTGGAAGGGCGTTCGAGTCGACTACAGCTATACGTCGCACGCCACGCTTCCGGGCTCGCACCATTTCGCTCTGGGCTACGCATTCTAGGAGGTCTCGGGCCGGGGCCTGCGCCGGACGTCGGCGCGGTCTTCACGAACCGAAGAGACGCGGGAGGTACGATGAGACACAGAACGGCCGCGGGGCTTCTGGGGATGCTTGTACTCCTGGGGCTCCTTGCTGCCGCCCCGACAGCGTATGGGGACGAGAAGCTCGACCTGAACGCGGCCAGCCTCGAGGAGATCAAGGAGCTTCCGATCTCCGACGAGGACGCCTACGCGATCTGGTGGCACAAGGAGTACCACCGGTACTACGACAGCATCTACGATCTCAGGGAGCTGGGCGAGATCTCCGTGGAGGAGATGAACACGCTCAAGCCGCTGGTCAAGGTGGTGCCGGTGACGGTGGAGGACGAGGAGCTCCAGCGGATCAACGAGATCTACTACAGGATTCGCCGGTGGGAGGCCGAGGAGGGCGCGAGCGAGGCTCTGGTTGACCAGTGGATCGACCTCGCGAAGGATCCGATCAACGTCAACACCGCCACGTACACGGAGCTTGCGAATCTGCAGAACGTCTCTCCGTCCGATGCGGCTGCGATCTACAGGTACACTCGCAGGAACAGGATCGAGTACCGTTCGCAGCTCCGCAACGTGCCCGGACTCACTTACTGGGGGTACTACAACGCAAGAAACTTCGTCAGGTACGAGGAGCCGAGCGAGGCAGCCGACCTTCGGGGAAGCTACCAGTACAGGGTCAGCAGCGCTTCGACGCTCTTCGACGTTGAGGACTGCCTCCGTGAGGACCGCAATCCAGCCGACGAGGCCTACGACTCGTGGTGGGACCGCCTCGATCTGGGCAACGATGCGCCCACCTATCAGCACAAGCTCAGGCTCAGGTGGGGTCAGGACATAAGGGCGGGAGCGCTGGCCCACCGCGGGCTGGGGGCGGACGAAGAGCTGGACGCGGTCAAGTTCCACGCCACCGTCAAGGACAAGAAGGCGGGGCCGGTCCACTTCGACAACATCATCCTGGGAAACTACGCCGTGGCCTGGGGCCAGGGCCTCGTGATGCAGAACACCGACTTCTACAAGCCAAGGAACTCGGGCTTCGGATGGGAGCACCGCTACATAGGCATCATCGGCGACCTGTCTCAGACGCAGGAGTTCCAGCTCTCGGGCGCAGCAGCCGAGGCGACGGCGGGTCCCCTGAAGGGCATCTTCTTCTACTCCGACGACTGGAAGGACGCGGTCCTGAATCCCGACGGCACGGCCAATCAGTACATCATCATGTCGCCGAGGATCCGGAACGACGATCTCAAGGGCGCGGGCCTAAGGCCGATGCGCGACGTGCTCCACGAGCAGACCTTCGGCGGCAACCTCAAGTACAACTTCGGACCCGGGACCTGGGTGGGACTCTCCGGTTACGAGAGCAGGTACAACAAGTACTTCAAGGCTGCGTACGATCCCTCGACACCGATCGACGTCACGTGGATGGTTCCCGACGCGGACGAGGATCATCTGGTCGCCATGGACGGCGAGTACTTCAGCACCTACACGAGCCCCGGCAAGTTCCGCAGGGTCTACGGCGCGGAGTTCCAGTGGGTGCACGACAACTACTCGTTCGCGGGGGAGTACGCCGGCCTCGACAGCGACGGCGAGATATTCGAGTTCGGGGATGACCCGAACGCCTTCGTGTTGAACGGCTACGCGGCCTACAGCAACCTGAACCTGCTGGCCATCTACCGTGACTATGACATCGACTACGACAACCCGTACTCGAGGGCCTTCTCGCAGTACAAGCGCTACAAGGGCACCGTGCTCGAGGACTACTTCTACCTGGCGGACCCGATCTACGGGCTTTTGTACCTGAACTCGGTGACGCCTCAGCCGGAGCGCGGGCTCTTCCTGGAGTCGCGGTACCGCTTCTCCCACCGCCTCACGCCGTCGGTCGAATACGACGTCTGGGAGCGGAAGGCCGACGGTTCGGACTACTCGCGACTGGTGCTGAAGCTCAGGTTCCAGCCGATCTACAACATTGTCATGAACCTGAGGCAGAAGTGGCAGGGCCGGCTCGAGTCGAACTGGATCTCGCCGATGAGCTACACGCAAACGGAGACCAGGTTCAACCTCGAGTACCGCCTCTCGAAGTACGACAACGTGGAGTTCATGCTGTCTCGGTCGTGGATCAAGTGGCCGCCGAGGCCCAGGCTGTCCGACAACATCGAGGCGGACGGAGGTCATCCGGACATCGGTTCGGCGGGATCCCCCTCCTATGCGCTTCTAGGAGTAGTGACCCACAACTTCAGCGACTGGCTGGCCATGAGCGGGGCGTTCGGGTACTACGACGGCTTCTATTGGACCTTCGAGGACGGGCAGTTCACCGTCGTGGACGGCAAGGCGTTCCGCTGGTGGATCTCTCTCTCCGACAGGATCTCGGACAATCTCGCGCTGAGGCTCCGCTGGACCAGCGACCACAAGTATCCGATAACGTATCTGGACGCCAGGGAGTACAACTGGAACCCGCCCGGAAATCCCGAGCCGGACGGGTCTTACGTGCGTGACGACTGGTCGGGATTCAGGCTGCAGGTCGACTATTCCTGGTAGCAACAGGGAGTCCTGAGACGATGAATCGCATCAAAACAACTGTGAAGAGAAGAGACAGGAGGCCAAAGATGCGGCACGTGCGAGCTGCGGCGCTGGCTGCCCTGTGCGTGGCGGTTACGGCCGCTTCGGCGGGCGCATACACCTACACCGGCTGGCAGCAGTACGGCGATCCCTTGCCTCCCATCGACGGAAGGTCGATGGCGATGGGCGGGGCCGGAATGGCGTCGGCCGACGGCGCGAGAGGCATCGGCCTGAACCCGGCCCTTCTGGGAAAGAACCAGGGGCTTCAGGTGGCCGCCACCGCTTTCGGAATGGCGGCTGAGGAGTCTCGAGACGTGCCGCTCCACGACAGCTTCGACGGCATCATCGCCGAGAACACGTTCGCCCTGAACACCGGGTTCTACGACCACTACATGCTGAACGTGGCCTATACGCCGCCCGACGACCTCACGTGGGCGCCGACGGTAGGCGTGGGTTACGGACCCAGGCTGGACATGAACTACAAGTACCATGTCCAGTACCGGGATCCCGACAGCCAGACCGAGCCCAACGACAAGATCCTCTACGACTACTACGCCGAGGGCGACGGCGCGGTGAGCGCGTTCACGGTAGCGCTGGGGCAGGAGGTATACAGGGACGTCCACCTCGGACTGGGCGTCGACTTTATCCGCGGCGACTTCGAGGACCGGGAGCGATACGTCTACCCGCCGGACTCCGAGGAGTCGGATTCGGAGACGCGGTGGGAGTACGACGACGTCTCGGGCACGCAGTTCACGGCCGGCCTTCTGGTGGAGACGCTCCACCGGGTCGACATAGCGTTCGTCTACCGCTCCGCGTTCGATCTGGACGTCGACGACTATTCGATGAGCGCCACGGGTCCCGATTCGACCGCGTCCGGGAGCTTCACGTACGGCTATCCCGACGCCTTCGCGGTCGGATTCGAGTACCATCCGCGGAATCTCATCATGACCACGGTCTCATTCGACGTCGAGTACGTGAGGTGGTCCGAGTTCGAGGACGGAAGCGTTGAAGAGGACCCGGAGCTGGACGACACGGTCGTCTACAGGGTGGGAATCGAGCACGGTTACTACGACGACACACAGGCGCGCTTCGGCTTCATCTACGAGCCTTCGTACGTCGACAACACCGTCGCCCGCACGGGTTTCTGCGCGGGAGTCGGCCTGAACCTTCTGGGCGCAAGGGTGGACGTCGGCGGGCGGATCATGATGCGCGAGTACGACGTCGGCGACGCCACGCTCAAGGAGACGACGACGCAGGCGATGGCGACGCTGGTCCACTCGTTCTAGCGACAGGGACTGCCGTCTTCCGGGGCAGAGAGTTGCCTCCCCCGGGCTCGGCCTCCGGCAAGCGCGGCGGCAGATGCGAAGACAGGGGGAAGAGATGAGACTCAGAATTCTGATACTGGCGGTCGCCGCGGCGCTTCTCGTGGCGGCCGGCGGGTCGCATGCGGCCGAGGCGGACGGCGATCTCATTCGGCTGTCCGTGATCTTCACCAACGACATCCACGGCGGCATCGACCCGAGCGGCGCGACCTTCATGAATAGGGAGTTCCCTCCGCCGCTGGGCGGGGGCGCTTCGGCGGCTACCTACATAGAGAGGGTGCGCGACGAGGCGGCAGAGAGCGACAACCACTACGTTCTGGTGATGGACCAGGGCGACATCTTCCAGGGTACGCCGGTGGGGAACTACAAGGACGGCGAGACGGTCGTCGAGTTCTTCAACCACGTCGGTGTCGACCTGTGGACGGTCGGCAACCACGAGTTCGACGAGGGCGCCGAGAACCTCTGGCACCTGATCGAGATGTCGGAGATGCCGGTTCTCTCCGCCAACCTGGTGTGGGCCGAAAGCGGGGAGCCCGTTGAGCTCGTGGAACCCTACCTCATCAAGGAGTTCGGAGGCGTCAAGGTCGGGATCATCGGACTCACGACGACCGACACGCCGAAGATGGCCTTTCCCAAGCACGTCGAGCCCATCGAGTTCCTCCCGGAGATCGAGACGGCCAGGAAGTATGTCCGGGAGCTGCGAGAGAAGGGCGTCGACATCGTGTTCGTCTCCGGCCACATGGGGCTGCCCTACGAACGCGAGGAAGCATACTGGAAGATGATCGAGGAGGAAGAGGAGCGAGAGGCCGAAGAGGTACGGGAACCTCTGGAGGAGAGCAAGTGGGGGCCGAACGTGATGAAGATCACCCACGAGGTCTCCGGCATCGACGCCTTCTTCGGCGGGCACATCCACGTGGGCTACGACGAGCCGTGGATAGACCCCACCAACCACACGATGTGCTTCCAGACATACGGACGGGGCTCCGGCGTCGGCCACATCATGCTCCTGATCGATCCCGACACGAAGTCGCTCGCCGGGTACGAGCTTCCGAGCTACAGAGGGGACCTGATTACCCTTTTCGAGGACGAGTGGTGGCCGGATCCCGAAACGGCGGAGATGGTGAACGCCATGGTCGATGAGGCCGAGGCCGGCATGGACCGCGTGATCGGCCAGGCGGCCAACGACCTGACGCGAGGCGGCGAGGGCGAGACGCGGATGGGCAACCTCGTGTGCGACGCGATGCGGGAAGAGATGTCGGCCGACTTCGCCTTCACGAACCTCGGCGGAATCCGCGACCAGATCCCCGCGGGGCCCATCACTCCCCGCGACGTCTTCAAGGTTCTGCCGTTCGGCAACAGCATCATGGTCTTCGAGATGGACGGGCGGCTCCTTAAAGAAGTCATCGAGTACCGCGTGAGCGCGGACCATCACGGTGTCTACATGTCGGGTGGGGAGATCGTCTACAACAAGACGCGGCCCGATTACGACCGGATCACGCAATTCACCGTGGGCGGCGAGCAGTGGCAGCCTGACAAGACCTACCGTGTCGTGACGAGCGACTTCCTGGCGTCTGGCAACGCGGGACTCTACATGCTACCGAATGTGCCGGAAGACAAGAAGATGCGCTCGTCTACGACGATGCGCGACGCGGTGATCCACTACATTGAGCGCCATTCGCCCGTGAAGGGCGTTCTGGACGGGCGGTGGGTCAGAGACGACACCGCCGAGAAGTCGCCGGAGCTCAAGGAAGCGATGGAGGGCATGGAGCCCCTGAAGCCGCCGGGAGACGAATCCGCAGGCCCGTATCAGTAGCATGGCGGACCGGACAGGTGGCCGGGGGCAGGCGTGGACGGCACCGGCGGCAGCGTCTGACGCCGCATTTCGCGAGCGGTTCGCAGAGAGCGATGCTGACCGTGGGCCCCGGGGGACAGAAGTCCGCCGGGGCTCATGCTTTCGGGTACTCAGGTGTGGAGCTGGACAAGTCAGATTGAATATGATATAATCGCAATGCTGGAAAACATGCCCTCTTGCGCAACGACGTCGCGGACTCCGCAGCGGGTCTTACGAGAGCCGGTTGCGTAACGGAGGAGTGCACTCATAGACAAAGGGGGGCACAGGAGGCACGATCAACACGGGTTCATGAAGAAGGGTAACGGCACGAGAGGAGCAGCAGCCAAGGAGGGAGTTCACATGAACCGGATTCCGTTCATCGCCGCGGTCGTCCTCATTGTCGCTTTCGGGACGGCGGTGGCCAGTCCTTCCGGGGACAACGTGGTCATAAACGAGATCTATGCGAACCCGCCCGGCAACTACGACGGGGCGGAGTTCATAGAGCTCTACAACCCGACGGCGAGCTCGATCCCCATCGCCGGATGGGCGCTCACCGGCACGGAGTTCGACGAGCTTTGCGGCGGCGAGGATGTCTGGACCTTCCCCGCCGGCACGGAGATACCCGCGGGCGGCTACATCGTGGTCGCCAAGGACGCGCACGACGGCGACGACGGCTTCTACGAGAACTTCGGCTTCGATCCCGACTTCGAGTTGTTCGACCCGTCGTTCGCCTACGACGACGACTATGCGGCGGTTCCGAACATGACGATCGTCAACGACGATCCGGCCACCAACTACAGTGACGAGATAGGCCTGGTCGGCGGCAACGGCTACGGCGTAATGTGCGGCGGCACGAGCAACGCGGACGTCGTCTATCTCTACACGTCCTCGACCTTTATTACGCTGGTCGACCTCGTTGAGTATGTAAACCCCGACGAGTGCACGACCGATCCCTGCACGGGCGATGACGGCGCCGACGACAACGCGTTCGCCGGGATTCCGTACCTCGGCAACACGCTGGGGCGCGACTCCGCCGGCACCGATACCGACAACAGCGACGTCGACTGGGCGATGCAGGTTCCGACTCCGGCCGCGATGAACACCACGAACACGCCTCCATGGGTCCGCTCGCCGCAGTATTCCCCGATTCCTCCGGTCGAGACGTCGGACGTCGAGATCTCGGCGGTCGTGACGGACGACAGCGGCGTCGACTCGGTGATGGTCTACTACAACGTCGACGGTGCGGGCTGGCAGCGAGTCTTCGCGACAACGCCCGATTCGCTCTACACGGGGGCCATCCCGATGGCGGACCTGTACGACGGCGCACAGGTCGAGTACTACGTGCGCGCGGTCGACGACCAGGCCGCCGGCATCAACTACCCCGCCGAGGGGCAGGCCGATCCCTACGCTTTCTCGGTCGGCTATACGACGATCGCGGACATCCAGACGGCCGTCGACGAGTCGCCTCTGGTGGGGCAGGCCGTGAACGTGCGCGGTATCGTGACCGCCGCCAAGGGCGAGTTCTCCGACTCGAGCTTCTGGATCCACGAGGGGAACGGCTTCTACGAGGGTATCCAGTGCTACGCCCCCGGCTACTACGGGGAGATCAACGAGGGCGACGACATAACGATCTGCGGGACCGTCAGTGAGTACTACGGTCAGACCGAGATCGTGCAGCACTTCTGGGAGGCGCTGGTCGTCCACTCGACCGGGAACCCGAACTACGGCTACGCCTCGGTGACCACGGCCGACATCGCGCCGACCGAGCCCAACGCCGAGCGGTACGAGAGTCAGCTCGTGAGCGTTACCGACGCGACCGTTACGCTCATCCCTGACAACTACGGCCAGTGGCACATTCAGGACTCTTCCGGCGTAGACGCGGACGTCGATGACTACGCATACTACTCCTACGAGCCGGAAGTGCTGGATGCGATAGACGAGATCCGTGGCATCGTGATGTACAGCTACGACGAGTACAAGCTCGAGCCCAGATACGACGAGGACATCATCGGTCCGCCGAGGGTAGGCGACGTGCGCTACTCGCCGGTGCCGCCGGCGCCGGGCGGAAACGTGACCGTGAGCGCGGTCTTCGAGGACGACGTCGACATCTCGTCCGCGACTCTCAACTGGTCGCTCAGCCCGAGCGGTCCCTTCACAGGCACCGCGATGTCCGAGGTGACAAGGGCGGTCGAAGAGACCTGGGCGGCGTCGATCGGTCCGTTCAGCGACGGGGACCGCATCTACTACTACGTCGAGTGCCAGGACGCCACGATGGACGCGCGGAAGCCCTCCGCCGGGACCTACAGCTTCTACGTCGGCATCGAGGACATCGCGAACGTCCAGGCGGTCGGACCTGACCTGGATGCTTCGGTCATGGAGTCCCTGGCGGTCAACGTCGAGGGCTACGTGACGGCGGAGCCGGGCGTCTTCGGCGACTACCAGTTCTACATCGCCGACGCCAGCGGAGCCTGGAACGGCATCCTGGTCTACGACAGGTCGGGCTCGAAGACCTTCTCGCGCGGCGACTACATCGTGGCCTGCGGCGAGGTTCAGGAGTACTTCGGTCAGACGCAGTTGGCCCTCCACTTCTCCGATTGCGCCCAGCTCGCCACGCCGCCGCGGAGCGAGGCCATATCGCCGACATCGATAGCGACGGCGAGCCTCCAGAACACGGTCTCGGGTGAGCAGTACGAGAGCGTCTACGTGCACGCCGAGGACTGCACGGTCGAGGACGCGGACGTCGGGTACGGAGAGTGGATGATCACAAACGGCGCTGCGTCCGACACCTGCCGCGTCAGCGACTACGCCGACTACGACTACGTGCCGGTGCAGGGCGACAACGTCTACGTCAAGGGACTCGTGGCCTACGCCTACGGGGACTACAGGATCGAGCCGAGGGGCAACGAGGACATCGCTGTCAACCCGGTCGACGTGCCTGACGGCGTGAGCGCGAAGCTCGGCCTGCATCAGAACTCGCCGAACCCGTTCAACCCGAAGACCAGGATCGCCTTCAGCCTGGCCTCGGCGGGCGACGTCGAACTCAGCATCTACGACGTGGCCGGACGGAGAGTTGCCACGCTGGTCGACGGTCACATGGCCGCCGGTCCGCACAGCGTGGAGTGGAACGGTCGTTCCAACTCAGGCGAGCGGGTCGCCAGCGGCGTCTACTTCTACCGCCTGAACGCCGGCGAGAAGGAGATGAGCAAGAAGATGGTCCTCCTGAAGTAGGGGAGGTCCGAAGAGAGCCCAACGCGGCCCCCGCCATCTTGGCGGGGGCCGCTTCTTTGTCCCCCGGGTCGGCTTGCGGACCGGCGCGTCTCTGCGAGTTCAGCGACCGGGCTCCGGCTGTCACTCGGCAGGTCCGAAAATCTCACCTGCCCGTCGGAGGATCTCAACGACACATCAAAGAGTCTCACCGGCGCGTCCCCAGGATCTCACCGACATGCCCCGGGCGGTCGCCGCCGTTCCGAGCCGAACGCCGGCACGGTTCGTGCTTGTCTCCGTCTGTTTCCCCGGGACTCCGTCAACTTCATGGACAACGGCCGGGTGACGGTCTACGGAAGCGCGCTCCGAAACCCATCGCCCGGACTTGGGCGGACCCGAGAGAACCCCTCTGCCACCCCGAAACGGACCCGTTTCTCCCCATTGCACCCCGCAGCCAGCGCAATCGCCATCATCGGTAAGACTCTACAAGACGGAGGTGACCAAGTGATCACTCGGTCCGCTCTGGTGTCCGCGTTCGTCGCGCTTATCGCGCTCTGCGTCTCGCCCGCTGGCGCGCAGGTGTTCATCAACGAGGTCATGGCCGACCCGGCCAGGGACTGGTCGCCCAGTGACGGGAACGACGAGTACCACTCGATGGAGGATGAGTGGGTAGAGATCGTGAACGCCGGGCTCGATCCAGTCGATATAACGGGCTGGAG
Organism: Candidatus Effluviviaceae Genus IV sp.; assembly: GCA_014728245.1. Classification (GTDB taxonomy): domain Bacteria; phylum Joyebacterota; class Joyebacteria; order Joyebacterales; family Joyebacteraceae; genus WJLY01. The sequence continues at coordinate 1,535 of WJLY01000009.1, read as the reverse complement.
GCTGCGCGACGCAGTGTCCGACTCGAGCTGGAGGTACGAGTTCACGGGGACGATTCAGCCGGGCCATCTGCTGGTTGTCTTCGGCAACGAGGCCTATCACTGGGAGGACCAGAGCGGCTACCCGCGTCAGGGCCTGTCGCTCAATAACGGCGGCGACGTAGTCACTCTCGTGTCCGCCGATCACGAGACCATCATCGACCAGAAGGAGTACGGGTCGAGCGACGTAGCTGACGACAGGTCGTACGGGCGCCTGCCCGACGGTGGGCCCGACTGGGCGGTCTTCGACCAGCTGAACCCCCTCGATCCCCCGGAGACCGGCCTGCCGCCTACGCCGGGCGCGCCCAACGTGGGCTCGCCCGTCGAGTCGGTCCACTGGGGCATCATCAAGTCGCTCTACCGCTGACACGCGTCGGGAGCGTGCCCGGAGCGGGCGAGCTCTCAAGCAGAAGCGCCGCGCAGGTCGCCCGGCCGCGCGGCGGGGGTTTTTTGCCGGCCGGGCGGCAGGGCCAACGGGCCCCGTGCATTCGCGCGGGGCCCGTCGCGTTTCCGTTGACACCTGTGAACGGGCCTCCATATACTGCGAGAACGCATTCAGGCCCTTGTTCAGGGGAGTTCATGGCTCTCAACGACCTTCCGCTCGTCTGGTTCACGGCGTTCTGCGCAGGCACGGCAGTGATCCTTCTCGCAGGGGCGAAGCTCCCGTCGCTTGGCAAGAAGATAGCCTGGCGGTTTGGGGTCCTAGAGTCCTCCGTGGGGCTCTTCGGGCTTGCGGTCATCACGTCTCTGCCTGAGCTGGCGGTCACGATCTCGGCCATGCGCCTGGAGGCCCCGAACCTGGCGTTCGCGAACGTTCTGGGAAGCAACAACTTCAACTTCGCGACCGCGGGGCTCCTTTCGCTGCTCTACGGCGGCGGGCTCTTCCTGAGGGCGCACGTCTCGCGCTACGTGAGGACCGGCCTCCTGCTCAGCGCTTCGACCGTTCTCGCCGGCCTCGGTGTGGTGGCCGGCCCCGCGATGCCGGGCGCCCTTTCACTTCTCGCCTTCTCTCTGCCCATAGCGGCGCTCTTCGTGCTCGAGTCGAGGACAGGCGGAGTCGAGCCGCCCGAGACATCCGATTCGGCCATGCCCGGCGAGCGGGCGGATGAGGCACGGCTGCCGGCGGCTCACGCCACTCGTGGAGACATCTTGGCGTTCCTTGCGATGTCCGCGCTCGTGGTGCTGGCGGGCGTCGTGGTCTCCTGGTCGGCCAAGCGGATCGCGACGCACGAGTTTGTGACGGCGGGCGGGCCGCTGGTCCTGGGAGAGACGTTCGTCGGAACGCTTCTCGTGGCCATAGCGACGTCGCTACCGGAGGTAACGGTCGCGTTCTCCGCCATCCGATCGACCGACTCTCCGGACATGGCGCTCGGCACGCTCATGGGAAGCAACAGCTTCAACCTTTTGGTCTTTGCCGTCGGCGCGCCGTTCGTGGCGCTGGGGCCAACGGGAGTCGTGTCGGCCTGGTCTAATCTGACGGAACTGAATCTGATAAACGT
>WJLY01000090.1 GCA_014728245.1 Candidatus Effluviviaceae Genus IV sp. | reverse complement strand
GCCCAGGAGGCCGGCGCCGACGTGCTGCTCGCCACCAAGCTCCGCCTGGGCGACGCCAACACCGTGATGGCGCAGGGCGGCATCCAGGGCGCCGACAAGGAGAACGACTCCCCGACGACCCACTACCTCGACGTGATGGGAGGCGGGCACTACAAGAACGACCCCGAGCTGGTGAAAGCGCTCGTTATGGACGCTCCCGACGTCCTCGAGTGGCTGGAGAAACTCGGCGTCATGTTCGACAAGGAGCCCGACGGCACGATGATAACGATCCACGGCGGCGGGACGTCGCGCAAGAGGATGCACGCCGCGCGCGACTACACCGGCGGCGAGATCATGAAGACGCTGAAGGACGAGGTCCTGAATCGCGGCGTGCCGCTCCTCGAGTTCTCCGCGGCCTACGAGCTTCTGACCGACGGCAAGAAGGTCACGGGCGCCGTCCTCTACAACATGGAGACCGACGAGTACATGGTCGTCAGGGCCAAGACCGTCATCCTCGCGACCGGAGGGGGAGGAAGGCTCCACGTAACGGGCTTCCCCACGACGAATCACTACGGCGCGACGGCGGACGGCCTGGTGCTCGGCTACCGGGCGGGCGCTCCGCTGATCTACATGGACACGATCCAGTACCACCCGACCGGCGCCGCGTACCCGGAGCAGATCCTCGGTCTTCTCGTGACCGAGAAGGTCAGGAGCATCGGCGGCCAGATAACGAACATAGAGGGCAACCGGTTCGTGTACGAGCTCGAAACGCGCGACGTGGAGGCGGCGGCCATCATCAGAGAGTGCCAGGGCAGAGAAAAGGGCGTAGTCACGCCCTCCGGGCAGCCCGCCGTATGGCTCGACACGCCGATCATCGAGGAGCTTCACGGAGAGGGAACGATCAGGTCGCGCGTGCCCGCCATGTACCGCCAGTACGAGCGGTTCGGGATCGACATGACGAAGCACCCGATTCTGATCTACCCGACTCAGCACTATCAGAACGGCGGCCTCAAGATCGATGACGACTGCGAGACCGAGGTCGGAAACCTCTACGCCGCCGGCGAGGTGTCGGGCGGAGTCCACGGCACCAACAGGCTCATGGGCAACTCGCTACTTGACGTCGTGGTCTTCGGGAGAAGAGCAGGCGCCGCCGCCGCCGAGAAGGCCAAGGCTATGAAGAAGACCGGCAAGCTCTCTCTTGAGCATCTCAGGAGCTACCACGAGGAGCTCAGGAAGGTCGGCGTTCCGAAGGAGAAGACGTCCCCGATGCTTCTGCCCGAGTATCGCCGGGCGGAGTCCGCGGAGCGCAAGATCGACATACACGTCTAGGCGCGGCTCGAATCGCGGCGGCTACACCGAACGGAAGACCGACACGCACGTCCAGACGCGGCGTATGTCCCGCGAGGGACACGGAGGCTATTTGAGATCGCTCATTCTTGGACTAGGCGAGGGCGCAGGCGAGACGCAGCACCTCGGGCTTGAAGTTGCGCGCGGTCTTCATGCCGTGTTGCAGGATCCGGACATCGACTTCATAGAGGCGCCCGGGGCGGGGATCGACCTGTTCGAGCTGGCGGCCGGCTACAACAAGGTGGTCGTCGTAGACGCCGTCTCGAGCGGGCAGGGGGACATCGGCGAGCTGAGGAGGCTTGGCCTCGGCGACCTCGAACTTTCGGTCAAGTCCTCCTCGGGCAGCAGCAACGAGTACCGCGCCGTCCTCGAGAGAGAGGACGCGCGCGGCACGTCCGCCCCGCTCGAGATCTCCATCTACGCCATCGAAATGGGCAGAGGCGCGCGGACCGCCGTCGAGTCGACGGAGCTTTTGAGGAACGTCGTGCCGCGCCTGGTCGAGCAGATCGCGCGCGAGGAGTTCGGGCAGGAGTCCTCGGCGGGCGAGTGGTATTGACTGGACCGATGGCCCCGCGCGCTGGCCGCACACCATTGAGGCCGGATGGGCACTGAGCTTTCCTACGAAGACAGGTCGGACTCGGAACTCGTCTCTCTCGCGAAGGCGGGCGACGGAGACGCGTTCGGCGAACTCGTGTCTCGGCACGAGAGCAAGGTCTACGGCCTCTGTATCAAGATGCTCGGGAACCCCGAGGACGCCGAGGACTGTCTGCAGGAGGTCTTCATCAAGGCTTTCGAAGCCCTTCCCGATTTCCGGGAGGAGGCCCGGTTCTCGACGTGGCTCTACCGGATCGCGTACAACGCTTGCCTGATGCGCATCCGCAAGCGCAAGCTGGACACGGTTCCGCTCGACAAGCCGGTGCAGATAGGGGAGGAGAAGATGCAGCGGGACGTGGCCGACTGGACCACGGACCCGCGCGCCGACGTCATGAACGACGAGCTGAACGAGATGCTCCGGAAGCACATCAACGAGCTGCAGCCCGACAACAGGATCGTGTTCGTGCTCCGCGACATCCACGGGCTATCCACGGACGACACGGCTAACGTGCTGGGCCTGTCTGTGCCGGCCGTGAAATCGCGCCTTCACAGAGCGAGGCTGTTCCTGCGGGAGAGGCTCACCGACTACTTCGCTCACGGGACGAACGAGGCGCAGGTCTGATGGCGGCCGACCGCGTGCGGTCGCTACGAGAGGGAGGAAAGATGTTCGCAAACAGAAAGAGAGCTCTCTCAGCGGTTCTACTGGCGGCTCTGCTGGCGGGCGTGGCGCTCTACCTCGCCTCGTGCGGCGGCGGCGAGACCAAGCTGATCCCGAGGTCGGTCCTCATGGGCAACCCGGAGAAGGCCCGGGCCAGGCTCTCGCCCGACGGAACCATGCTCGCCTACATAGCTCCTCACGAGGAAGTGCTCAACGTCTGGGTGAGGTCCGTGGGCGAGGAGGACGACCGGGTCGTGACCAGCGACGACAACCGCGGCATCTTCCGGTACTTCTGGTCTCAGGACAGCGGCAGCATCATCTACCTGCAGGACAGGGACGGCGACGAGAACTGGAGGCTCTACGACGTTGATCTCGAGACCGACGAGGTGCGGGACCTCACGCCGTACGAGGGCGTCCAGGTCCGTATCGTGGACTCCAACAAGCGCCATCCCGACACGCTCGTCATCGCCATGAACAAGCAGGACCCTCGTCTTCACGACGTTTACAGGTTGGATCTGACGTCGGGGGAGGCGACCATGGTTGCCAGGAATCCCGGCAACATCGTGGGCTGGGTGACCGACTACGACATGAAGGTGCGCGGTGCGGTCGCCGCCACGCCTACCGGCGAGATGGACCTTCTTGTTCGAGAGAGCGAAGAAGGAAGCTGGGAGCAGCTCCTGACCTGGAGCTCCGAGGACAACATGAGCAGCTCCCCGGTCACGTTCTCGAAGGACGGCGGGTCGCTCCTCATGGTCGACTCGCGAAACGCCAACGCCGGGAGGCTCGTGAGTCTCGATCTCGACACGAAGGAGCTCGAGATCATAGCGGAGGACCCGAAGTACGACGTGAGCGACATCATACTGCACCCCGACACGTACGAGGTGCTGGCGGTCAGCTTCACGAAAGACAGGGCCGAGTGGGAGGTGCTGGACGAGGACGTGGCGGACGATTTTGAGGCGATCGAGGCCCTGGATGAGGGCGACTTCAGCGTTACGAGTTACGACAACGACTACGACACGTGGCTGCTGGCTTTCGTCGACGATGACGGCCCGATCTCGTACTGGATCTACGAGCGGGAGACCGACGAGGGGGAGTTCCTCTTCGAGCACCGCACGGACCTGGAGCAGTACACGCTCACTCCGATGGAGCCCATCTCCTTCGAGTCCCGCGACGGTCTGACTATACACGGATACATCACGTTCCCTCCGGACAAGGAGAGGCGCGGGCTTCCGATGGTCCTGAACGTCCACGGAGGGCCGTGGCATCGGGACAAGTGGGGGTACAATCCGGAAGCTCAGTGGCTCGCGAATCGCGGCTACATCTGCCTTCAGGTCAACTTCCGGGGCTCGACGGGGTACGGCAAGGAGTTCCTTAACGCCGGCAACAAGGAGTGGGGCCGCAAGATGCAGTACGATCTGGTCGACGCTGTGAACTGGGCCGTCGATCAGGGATACGCAGATCCGGACAAGGTGGCGATCTACGGCCACTCGTACGGCGGGTACGCCGCGCTCGTGGGAGCGACGTTCACGCCCGATCTGTTCGCGTGCGCCATCAGCGGGATGGGTCCGAGCAACCTCATGACGTTCATAAACTCCGTCCCGCCCTACTGGACCACGATGCTGGAGATGATGTACAAGCGAATCGGTGATCCGAGGTCCGAGGAAGAGCTTCTGCGCGAGCGCTCCCCGCTCTTCAGGATCGACGAGATCAAGATCCCGATGCTGATCGTCCAGGGGGCCAACGACGTGCGCGTGAAGAAGGCCGAGTCCGAGCAGGTCGTCGCCGCGATGGAAGAGAAGGGTCTCGACGTCGAGTACATCGTGTTCGAGGACGAAGGCCACGGGTTCGTGAAGCCGGAGAACCGGCTCGAGTTCTACGCGGAGGCCGAGGAGTTCCTGGGCCGCCATCTCGGGGGCCGGTACGAGCCGATGGACCTCGAGAGCTAGGTAGCAGCGCCCCCGGCCCGAAACCGATGGCCGCGGGGGCGCATCAGAATGTGCGTAGAGTGATTTTGTCAAGAGAAGCAGCTGCGCCGGGGCGGGACGACCCGGTCCCGTCCCGTGCGCGGCATGTCGCGACCCCGGGTCCTCCGCCGGGCCAGCGGGGAGGAGACGATGGCCGAGATCCGTGAATGCGAGAAGTTCCTCGAGTGCCTGTCGGCGCACTTCGACGGCGAGCTCGACGAGGAGCTTCTTGTCGAGTTCGAGCAGCACCTTCGATTCTGCTCGAACGCCAGGGCCGTCGTCAGCACCTTCGAGAGAACGATAATCCTGCACCGCCAGGCCCGCCCGGACCGCGTTCCCCGGGGCGTGCACAAGCGGCTACTCGAGGCGATCGAGAAGTGCCGAGACTGCGACGAGTAGACGCTCCCTCCTGAAACCTTTGTCCGGTTTCTGCATCCAAACGAACGCTACTAATAGGGAGAGAACCGACCGCTGAGGCGCCCGTCAGGACGCCCTGAGCGTACGTACGGCAGTGGTTGAGAAGAAGGAGGTGAGACCATGGCTATCGTTCGATGGAGACCCCAGAACTACTACCCCACACCGCGGGTCGACGAGTTCGACCGCGCGGTCGAGCGGATGATGAGAGGCTGGCTGAGGGGTCCGGAGTTCGACTTCGACTGGAACCCCAGCGTCGACGTGGCCGAAACGGCAGACGAGATCGAGGTCAAGGCCGAGATCCCCGGCGTCACCAAGGACGACATCGACGTGACCGTGGAGAACAACCGTCTCATCATCAGCGGCGAGAAGCGTCAGGAAGAGGAGAAGGAAGGCAAGAATTACTACCGGACCGAGCGCGCGTACGGCACCTTCCGCCGCATTTTTACGCTTCCGACGCAGGCCGACGCCGACAAGGTAGAGGCCAGCTTCGAGGACGGCGTTCTGACCGTCAAGGTGCCCAAGACGGAGGTCGCCAAGGGCAAGAAGATCGCCGTGAAGTAGCGCTGTTGATGTGACTCTGGCCGGCGGCGTGTAGCGAGGGGTCGCTTCACCGGGACAGCCGGCCGGATCGGGGGCGGTCCGCGAGGGCCGCCCCCGTTGCTTTCTGCGGGCGCGCGGCGCGGGCATGGGCGCACGTCGCTTGTC
>WJLY01000089.1 GCA_014728245.1 Candidatus Effluviviaceae Genus IV sp. | reverse complement strand
CTCTTCGCCTCGTCGAGCGCCTCCCGCATCCACTTCCGGTCTTCGCGTTCTGTTGAGCTCGTGGCCGCCTCCAATGTATGCGACTTCGTCGCCCGCGTTGCAGAAACTAGCAGCGGCGCTTGCGGCTGTCAAGCAGACCGGGCCGCTCCCGACGCGCAGACGCGGCGGACCTGCGCAAGGCGGCCCTTCCGGGCCCGGGCCGGCGCCGGCCGAACCCGGCCTGCACGTGAGTGTGGAAGGGGATCGGGATCAGTTCACGGCATCGTCGCCGTAGATGACGACGCGGTTCCTTCCGAGCGCCTTGGCCCGGTAGAGCGCCTGGTCGGCTCGCTCCACGAGCTCGCACTTGTCCTGGGCCTGCATCGGCACAGTGGCTACGCCTATGCTTATCGCCAGCCTGCCCCCGGGCATGGCCTCTTCGCCCTCGAAGTGCTCCTCGTCCACCATCTGGCGGAGCCTCTCGGCCATGCGCCGCGCCGCGTCCGGCGCCGCCTCAGGCGCTATGATGGCGAACTCCTCTCCCCCGTACCTGGCGACGAAGTCGCAGGAGCGGGAGCCCTTCTGAAGAAGAGCGGCGAGCTGCTTGAGGGCCTCGTCGCCGGCCGGGTGGCCGTGCGAGTCGTTGAAGCGTTTGAAGTTGTCTATGTCGATCATGAGCAGACTGACGACGCGGTTGTACCTGAGCGCGCGAGAGACCTCGGTTTCGAGCAGCTGGTGGAAAAAGCGGTGATTGTAGAGGTTCGTCAGGCCGTCCTTGCGGGAGAGTTCCTTGTAGAATTCCCCCTCGGCCGCCTGTCGCTTGAGAGCGCGTTCCTTCACCGCATTCGAGACGATAATGCGGATCTGGTCGATGTTGAACGGCTTGGTGATGTAGTCTGTCGCGCCGAGCTTCATCGACTCGACCGCGGTCTCCATCGACGCGTAGCCCGTCATCACAACGACGTCCACGTCGTAGGACAGCTTCTTCGCAGCGGCGACCACGCTGAGCCCGTCGAGCTCCGGCATCACTATGTCGGTGATGATGATCTCGTACTGGCGCTCGCCCATCTTGTCGATCGCGTCCCGCCCCGAAACGGCGAGGTCGACGGCGTAGCCTTCGTCTGACAGAACTTCCTGGAGAAATGCGCGCATTATCTCCTCGTCGTCGACGACGAGGATGCGCGTCTCTCTCTTCGGTGCGCCCCCATCCTCCTCACGGGGCGGTCGATTGCTGTTGAGTTCGTCGCGCGTCAGCAAGTCATCTCCCTGCGGGACGTGTGCGGCAAGGTGTCTGCGATCGCCTGGTCGGCAACCGGCAGGCGGATGGTGAAGGTCGAACCGATTCCGACTTCGCTCTCAACGTCGATGTCCCCGCCGTGGTCGCGGACGATTCCGTATCCGACCGAGAGGCCGAGCCCCGTCCCCTGCCCTACTTCACTCGTCGTGAAGAACGGCTCGAACACCCTGCCGAGATACTCCTCCCTGATGCCCTTGCCGCTGTCGGAGAAGGCGATCGACACCTCGTCCGGACGCTCGCTTCCGACACCGGAGCGCACCAGGAGCCGGCCCCCGGACGGCATGGCGTTTCTGGCGTTGAGGATGATGTTCGCGAACACCTGCTGAAGCTGATGGGCATCGCCGAGGACTCGCGGAACCGAGGGGTCGAGATCGACAACGACCTCGATGCCGCGAACGGCGAGCTGCTTTTCAGTGAACTCGATGGTCTCCGATATCGCCGCGTTGATGTCGATCGCGGTGAAGGTGTCCTCGGATTCCCTGGAGAAGCGGAGCAGGTTGCGTACGATTCCCCTGCACCTCTGAGCCTGTCTTTCCATCTGGCACAGGTGCTCGTCGAGTCGCCTGGTTTCCTCGGGCGAGAGCCCGGTGCCCGCGCAGGTCCTGACCTTCTCTATGTCGTACTGAATGTACCCGAGGATTCCGCCGAGAGGGTTGTTCAGCTCGTGAGCGACGCCTGCGGCCAGCTCTCCGACCGCGGCGAGCCTGCCCGACTGCACGATCTTGTCCTGCATCTCGTGGAGCTCCCTCGTCCGCTCGTCGACTCGCTGCTCCAGGCGGTCGTTCAGCTCCTGAAGCTCGGCCCGCGCCTGCGAGAGTTCCCTGGTGCGCGCCTCGACCCGTTCCTCGAGCGTTCTGTTCCACTGCTCGATGGTCCGCCTCGAGCGCTCCAATCCCTCGTAGAGCCGGGCGTTCTCGGTCGCGCGCGCGACCTGGGCGCCTATGCTCTCGAACAGCTGAAGGTCGGAGTCGTCGAAGACGCAACCCGCCCGACCGAGGACCGAGAGGACGCCTATGAACGTCCGCCCCGCGTTCAGAGGAACGCCCAGCCAGGCTCTCGCCTCGATCTGCCTCTTCTCCAGCTCCGCGGCCATCTCATTCTCGAGTTGCCGCTCCTCCCGGGGGGCGGCAAGGTCGTCGACCAGAAGCCCGGCCCTGTGCCGAACCACCCAGCTCGCCGGCGATGCGCCCAGCTCGCCGCTCCAGTTGAGCGTACGCTCCCCCTCGCCGAACGAAGCGTGGTGCTCCATCTTTCCGCTTTCGCTCTCGTAGAGAGAGAGACAGACGGCGGACGCGCCGGCCAACGACTCCGCGTGACCGTGAATCAGGTCGACGAGCACGTCGAGACGCAGAGTGGAGGAGAGGTCGTGTCCCAGCGCGTTCAGTGCCCGAAGCTCATCGACGCGCTCCGCCAGGGTCCGCCTCGTGTCCCAGAGCGTCTTCCCTGCCGCACCGGATATCATCAGAACGACCGCGAGCAGAGGGAACGTCGCGGGCTCGCCGGGCGTGTACGCCACGACGAGCAGCATGCCCAGCGGCAGCATCGACAGTTCGATTACGACGCCCTTCCCCGTCATCCAGCGGGCGTACCGCTTGAGAGACTCCTCTGCCCCGCCCGCGGCCAGGCCCTTCAGGGCTATCGACAGCAACCCGAACGAAGCGAACAGGGCGACGAAGCGCGCCGCGTCGATGACGCCCACCTGCGTCGGGGCTATGCGCCCGCCTATCGCCAGGTATATGGTCCCGGCGCAGAAGATCGCTACCACCTGCGTTCCGACGTCCAGCGCGGTCTGTCGGAGGCTGGCACGAAGGGTGATGGCGCTCAGAAGGGCCGTCGTTATGCCGACGACCCAGGCGGCGATGAAGGCGCCGAACAGGGCCGCGGACGCGGCGAACACCGCGCTCGCGAACGAAGCGTAGGAGTCCTCGTCGATCCGAAAGGCGAACACTCCGGTCGCAAGCCCCAAAGCGGTCATGATGCCGACCGCGCCCCAGTCCAGAAGCTCTATGCGAAGCGCCGCCACGCCCAGGAGCGTGAGACCGGACACTCCCGCGATCCACCAGCCGTCTCTCAGGAGGGAAAGCCGGCGGGCTCCCGTGGGCTCCGTCCCGGCTCGCGCCGGGCCGCTTCGTGTTCTCATCGTCCGTCCCCCGTCCGCACCCTGTGGGATCTGTTCTCCTGACACGCCGTGCGGACGCTTCGCAACCCGGAGCGGGTGTGGCACGCCCGTCTACGGCCGCCTCAGGAGACCGCGTTCGCATGTCGTAACTGCAAGTCCTGTGCCATGCTGGAAAGGCGGGAAGGCCTGCTTCAAGGGCGGAACGAGGCTCTGGTTGGGCTCGCGCGGCGCCGGGGCGGGCCCGCGGCCGCGCGCCGGGATAAATGCAACATCCGTGGCATATGTGAATGGGCGAACGGGAACGTCCGCTCCCTATCCCTCATGTACGAGCGTCACGGACAGCTCGACGCCTTCCTCGGGAAGGCCGGGTCCGGAGAGAAGCAGCGCGTTGCGGCCCGCCGCGAGCGGCCACGGACCGAATCGCCCGTCGGAGTCCGGGGTCTCGGGTCCACGCGCCGCTGCTGTCCCGCGAAGCGCCGCGAATACGGCTCTCTCCGGGCTGCCGTTCCTCGTCAGCCTTCCCACGAGGGCCGGACCCGTTTCGGCGGCCCTGACCAGGCACTCGAGCGCCAGCCCTCCGGGGCCGCTCCAGGCCAGCGTCGCCCGGGCGCCGCCCCGGGCGAGCGCCGGCTCGAGCCCCGGCTCGGCGGACCGCCAATCGCCCCCCACAGCGG
>WJLY01000088.1 GCA_014728245.1 Candidatus Effluviviaceae Genus IV sp. | reverse complement strand
GTGGAATAGGCAACTCGAGGCTCCGCGCTCGCCACCTCCGGCCCCGCACGGAACGCAGGACCCCGCGCACTGCGCGGGGTCCTCTTCTTCTGGGCGTCTGCAGCGCGCCCGCGCATCTCCGTCGCCCGCCCGTGCATCTCCGTCGCCCGCCCGTGCATCTCCATCGCCCGCCTGAGCATCTCCGCCGCGCGCCGGGCGCCGCCACGACTGGTGGTCTTCGTCACCGTGAGCGTCTAGCGGCGGTAGAGGCCCTTGATCGCGCCCCACGTGGTCTTCCTGACGGGCGAGTCGTACTTCGAAAGCTCGAACGCCATGTCATCGTGGGCGGGCAGTCCCGCGTCCGGGAAGGACGTCCATCTGACGCCGAAGTCCGGATGGTCGATGTGCGGGTTCGAGTTCTCTACAGGCGAGTGCTGGCCCCAGAACCAGAGGCCGAGACGATACGCCTGGATGCCGATCCAGTAGCGCTGACCGTCGGCGACCGGGAAAGGCGGTATGTCGGCCCAGTAGCGGTAGTAGGGGTAGGTCAGCGTGTCGATGGCGACCTTGTGGCCGTCGTCGATCCAGGTCTCGTACAGCATGTCGCCCGGCTCGTGAGTGTCACGCGCCGGAGTGTAGATGTCCTCGTAGAACCTGATGGCGAAGAAGCTCGCGGGAATGCCCGTGCAGCCTATCTGGAGCATGTACTTCCCCGCGTCGCCCTCATAACCGTCGACGACGAGGTAGTAGTAGCCTGCGTTCAACACGGTGTTGAAGTCGGTGTCGTCCCATTCGATACAGGTGTTCTCGTCGCACTCTTCCAGCAGGAAGAGGTCCAGGTCCGCCCCGTACTCGGTGAGCGTCACGGTCACGTTCGCGCCGTCGGCCGGTATCACCAGCCTGTAAACGTGCTCCGGCCCCGACTCGTTCCAGCCCACGCAGTCATAGGTGTCGACGTTCGTGGGACCACCGTACGTGCTGTCTATGATGGCGGTCCCGCAGCCGACCGAGGGGCGGCCCGCGCACACGATCTGTCTGCCCGCCGGCCTGTCGTCCCAGTCGACTCTCTGAATTGAGAGGTCGTGCAGCGCCCTCTCTCTCATGTACATGACGCCCATTCCCCACCAGTGGACGTGCGTGAGCTCGCAGTTCTCGTCGACGACGAAGTCGTCCACTACTTCGCAGTAGAAGCCCTCCAGGGGCATCTGCAGGCTCCAGTAGCCTTCGACCGCCTCGTCGGTCGTGGGGGGTTGGGAGTACACGACTTCGTGGCCGGGGTGTCGCCGGTCTGTGGCGTGCGATGCGGTCGCACAGAGAAACACCAGCAGCCAAGCGGACGCAATGGTAGACAGGGCGCGCGGCATCGTCCCCTCCCTCTTCGGCGGAGCCCCTGATGGCCCCTGTAAGCGGTTTCCCGCACCGACGTGACCCCGCGCCCGGAAGACGGCGAGGAGCGCGCGGACGCGACGGATCTCTGGGATCCTTGTCGGTCGGGATCTTGCGGGAGACTAGCCGGCGAGACCGCCGGTGTCAATGACGCGGGCGACCGCGGCGCGGATCCGAGCCGTTAGGGCCCGGGAACCAAAGCTCGAGAGCGCTCCGCGAGGCCATCGCCGCCCGCCGGCGTTGACCGCGCCGATCAACGTGCCGCGTAGCCGAGGAGAAGCCCGTCCGGCAACGCCCAGCCAACCAGCCGGTCGGTGAGGTTGTAGAGCCCGCGGGGAATGTGCCGCACGCCGAAAAGGGGGCAGAACGTCTCGACGCCGATCTCGACTCCGTCGAGGCCGTTCCAGTGGCGTCCGGCGCCCTTCTCCAATCGGCCCCTGAGCTCCATGTAGGAGAAGTCCTTCGCGGGGATCCTGTCGTGCCGTCCGATCGCCGCGCGCAGCCACGTCGCGCGGGGTATTACGAGAAGGACGCAGTGGCGCGCCAGCTCGAAGTGGCGGTCTATGATCTCCTGCCTCTGGGGATCGTCGAAGTGCTCTGGCACGCCGTACGACCATACGATGTCGTACGAGTTCCGCAGCTCCTCGTCGTCCCCGACGGCGTTCAGGCCCTGCCTCTCCATGTAGGCCAGCATCTCCGGGTTGACCTCGTAGAGGTCGGGGCGGTCGCACCGCATCATCTCGTAGAGGCGCCTGCTGTGTAGCCCGCGGCCCGCGCCCAGCTCGAGCAGCGTGCGCCCGGGACCCCAGCCCAGCCTGTTGGCCACTTTCTCCAGAACGACCTCGTCGACCTCGGTCCATCTGAGGTTGCTGACATCCTGCCAGTAGGGAGACCATTCGGTCGCCATCGCTGCCCCTCTCCGAGAGCTGCCGTGCCGCCGGCCCGGTCCGGGCGGCCGTCGCGTTCCCTATAGACTATCCGATATGGCGCGGGGGTCAAGCGCTCTGGAGCGACGGAGAGCCGGCGCCGTCCTGCGGGCCCCGGGTGAGCCCACCTTCCGCGTGGGCGGGCCTGACTCCGTGCCCCCCTCCCAATGACGCAGCCGAGGCCGACGCGGCCTGGCCCCGGGTTTCACGTTGACCGCGACGGCGGAAGCAGGCTATCATAAAGAGTTACACATCGTAGGAGGGGCCCGGGCGGCCGGCGTCCCGAAGCGATTGCTCTGCGATTCCCCGGAGGTACTGCATGACGTCCAGTATGAGATGGAGGACACTACTAGTAATCCTTGTCGTTGCGCTCGCGGCGTGGAAGGCCTCTTACACGTTCAGGTTCTTCTCGATCTCGAATGACGAGAAGGAGCAGATGTCCGAGGAGGCGCTCGCGTCGCTGGAGAGCCAGTCGCTGCGCCTGGGTCTCGATCTGCAGGGCGGTATGCATCTCGTGCTGGAGGTGGACAAGGAGGGGCTGCCGAGGGACGAGGCTCGTGATGCGATGGACCGCGCGCTCGAGGTCATAAGCAACCGGATCGACCAGTTCGGAGTGTCCGAACCCTCCATTCAGCAGGAGGGAAGCGATCGTATCATCGTCCAGTTGCCTGGCCTCAAGGACGAGCAGCGTGCCAAGAGACTGATCGGGCGGACGGCGCTCCTCGAGTTCGTGGCCGTCGTGCCCCCCGAGGAGAGCGACGTCGTCTTCCGAGCGATCGATCAGGCGCTGGTCGGGGTGATGGAGGAGGCGGGAGAGCTCCCGCCAGAGTCCGAGAGCGACCTTCCGCTCTCGGAGACCGAGCAGCTGGAGCGAGAGCGGCCACTTTCGGCGCGGGCCGTCTACTACGGCAACCTGCCTCTCTTCCGCGTTGAGGACATGGAGTGGGTCGACGAGCAGCTGGCCAGGCTCGATCTGTCGGAGGTCCTGCCTTCCAGGGAGGACGAGCCCGGCGTGCCGCGCGTTCGCCTGCGCTGGGGTTCCGAGGACAGGGACTTCGGCGAGGGAGAGGTGTACCGTCCGCTCTATGTGCTCGAGGCCGACCCCATCATGACCGGCTCCGCCGTCGTTGACGCGGACGTGAGACCGGGTCTCGATCCGGACCGGCCGAACACGCCCGGCGTCTCTCTGCAGCTCACGCGTCAGGGAGGGCGTGTCTTTGCCGAGCACACCGGCGATCACGTCGGCGAGTACCTCGCCATGGTGCTCGACGGGAAGGTCCAGAACGCGCCCGTCATCCAGTCCCGGATCCCGGCCGGCTCCAGGGCGTCGATCACGGGCGACTTCACCGACGAGGAAGCCAGGGATCTCGCGATCATGCTTCGCGCGGGCAAGCTGCCCGCCCCGATGAAGGTCGTCGAGGAAAGGACGGTCGGCCCCTCGCTGGGACGCGACTCGATCACGCTCGGCATCAGGGCGATGCTCATAGGCGGCCTTCTGGTTCTCGTCTTCATGCTGGTCTACTACAAGGCGGCGGGAGTCGTGGCCGTCGGGGCGCTTGCAGCCAATCTGCTGCTCATCGTCGCGCTCATGGCCGGGCTGCCGGTGAATCCGAGGCCCGCGCTGACGCTGCCCGGACTCGCCGGCATCATCCTAACGATAGGCATGGCCGTGGACGCGAACGTGCTCATTTTCGAGAGGATCAGGGAAGAGCTTCGGAACCAGAAGACCATTCGCGCCGCGATCAGGGACGGATACGAGCGAGCCTTCATGACGATCATGGACGCTAACGTGACCACGCTCATCGCCGCCGCCGTGCTGCTCCGGTTCGGCACGGGACCGGTCAAGGGATTTGCGGTCACGCTTTCGCTGGGCATTCTCGCCAGCATGTTCACCGCCATCGTGGCGACCCGGGTCGTCTTCGACCTCGTCACCATCAAGTGGAATGTCAGGCATTTGAGCATCTAGGGGCCCCGGTCCCGGACGCGCCGCGCGCGCGGCGCTCCGGGAGCGCGCGTCGCGGCCTCTCTCAGACACGGCGCCCTTGGGAGGGATGATGGAGTTTCTTGTAGGAACGCGGTTCAACTTCCTGGGACACAGGAGGGCGGCCTTCATCCTGTCGGCTGTCCTGATAATCGCGGGCGCGATATCCCTGATCGTTCAGGGCGGCCCCAGACTGGGCATAGACTTCGAGGGCGGCACCCTGGTGCAGGTCCGGTTCGAGAAGCCGATCGACGTCCAGGAGATCAGGGACTCTCTCGCGGACATCGGCATGGCGGACGCCGAGATCCAGCGCTTCGGAGAGAACCGCGAGGCGATCATCAGGGCGCAGCAGAGGGAAGAGGGGGAGGACCTTACCGGCGTCATCCTGGAGGCCCTGAACGAGGCGAACCCCGATAACCGCGCGGACGTGCGCAGGCAGGAGCAGGTCGGGCCGACCGTGGGGAGGGAGCTGCGCGCCAAGGCCACGAACGCGATTCTCATCGCGCTCGTTCTGATCCTTGCCTACATCTCGATCCGCTTCGAGTTCAAGTTCGCGGTGGGCGCCGTGGCCGCGCTGGTTCACGACGTCGCTATTACACTGGGGCTGTTCTCGATGACCGGCCGCGAGATCTCGCTTCCGGTCGTCGCCGCGTTCCTGACGATCGTGGGCTACTCCCTGAACGACACGATCGTCATCTACGACAGGATAAGAGAGAACCGAAGGAAGCTCTACGGTAAGAGCTTCACCGACATCGTCAACACCAGCCTCAACGAATCGCTGTCCCGTACCGTCGTGACGTCGCTGACGACGCTCGTGGTCGTCCTGTGCATCTTCCTGTTCGGTGGGGAGGTCATCAAGGACTTTTCGTTCGCGCTGCTCGTCGGCGTAGTCGTCGGAACGTACTCCTCGCTCTACGTCGCGAGTCCCCTCGTCGTAGAGTGGCAGGTGCACGGGGAGGCGAGGAAGCGGAGGCGCCACAGGAAGTAGGGACGGTTCGCGAGCTCGACGGGAACAGTGGCGGCGTCCGCATGTCCGGGCGCCGCTTCGGCTTTGAGGCGGGTGGTCTCAGGCCTCCGGGGAAGGCGGCTGCCGGGCGCGCGCGGTAGACGGGCGATCCCCGGGGGCCGCGAGTCCCCGCCCGCGGGCGCGGCC
>WJLY01000087.1 GCA_014728245.1 Candidatus Effluviviaceae Genus IV sp. | reverse complement strand
GGCAAACCGGAGTCACGGACCCCGGGTTGCTACTCGGTAGGCAGTGTCCCGTGCACGCGAAGCTCGACCGGCTTGTCGCTGGCCCCCTTGAGAGAACGCAGGAGGGCCTGCACAGGACCGCTCTCATGCCACTCCAGAACATCCTCCAGCGACTCGAAGTGAAACCTGGCACGGATCGAAGCCCGGGGTAGGACCTCCTTCGCCGTGCTCAGACCCACATCATAGCTGTCCAGACTCGCAAGCGCACCGAGGTCTTCGACCGCAGAAGTGTTGTCAGCACCCACACCTGTAGAACGCAGACTCTATCGAACACGAGTGTCCGGCGCGGCTCGCTCCCGGCGCGGCTCAATATCGGGACAGTCTCACCGCCGACGCGGCTCGTATGGTTCCGAATAGCCCCTGGACTAGTCTCTGACGACGTCCAGCGATCCGATCAGCAATGCTCCCTCGCCGACGGGGAGGGACTCCACCCAGAATCGCGCCGACTCTATCGCACTCCAGCTGACAATCCCCCCTACTGAGACCGCGGCATCCAAAGGCACCCGGTAGAGACGCCAGTCGTTGCCGGAGACGATCTGGGAATTGTCCTGCACGAGATGCGTCGTGTCGGACAGATCGATCGCAAGCTGCCAGAATGCGTTGTCCTGGTCAAGGTATCCGTTGTAATTCAGGTCCTCTGTGTCCAGGCGATCGTTGTTCTCCGTGCCGTTTATGTTCGAGTAATCGTCTGAACCGTATTCGAAGAAGTAGTCATCGTCCCCGTCGTCTCCGGGAATGCCCGCTCCGTCATCCCCCCAGACGTTGTCAAGCCCCGTGTCCTCGTCATGGTCGAACCCATTTGGCGGGACGTCAACGTCCTCACTGTCAAGAACGCCGTTCGGGTCCTGCAACGGGTAGTAGTCCTCACTGATGGCGCCCAGCTCTATGCGCAGAAACCCGGCGGACTCGGAAATCGGCGCTCCCGTGTTCACCCAGAGTTCCACGAAATCGTAGTCGGAGAAGTCCTTTTCGCTCCATGAGGACAGAAGGCGCATGACCCCCGCCCAGGACTCCTCCCCCTCCGACGCATACGCGATCTTGAGCACCGTGCGAGTCTCCGCGGCCTGCTCCGGAGGAAGCTCCGGATGCAGGTCCCCCTCAAGCACTGCGCCTTCAGGGTTGTACCAGTCCACATCCATCCGGTCAGCGGCACTGACGGCGTCGCCTTCCGACTGGTCGGTCGGGACACTGGAGGGAATCCAGATGCGGCGAGACACGCCCAGCTCGTAGGCGAAGTGTACGTCCTCGGATCCATCAGGCCCGGTCTCGCTGTCGCAGGCCGCGAGACAGAGAGGGACGATCAGCAGAACAAGCGTCCCGGGTCGTCGGAGCATCGTCGTCCTCCTCGACCAAGTCAACGATTCCGCAGGTGTCACCCTGTCGGGCACTCACAACTCGTGGCCCCGGTGTGTCAGCACACCGGCCAGACGGTAGCCGCCAGTTCATCCAGTGTCTCCGCAGCACTAGCCGCGGGGATCAGCGACACAAGATCTGCATACGTCAGATACCGGTGGACGAGCGTGCAGGTCATGAGTCTACGCTGCAGCTCCTCATTCAGCTGGTCGGCGCTGTAGCCCGCTGCAACGAGCAACTCGCGAAGCAAATCGCGGTCACCTCTCGCCAGCTCGACGCCCGGGGCGACGAGCTCGTACTCCGGAGGTCCTATCGCGGCATCTCCGAAGTCCACGTATCCTGTCAGACGCCACGAGTGGCCCGACTGCTCTGCCAACAAGTGCTCGCGGGTTATGTCGGAGAGTACGAGCGCTGGCCGGAACCCGCGCGACCTGGCCAGGGGCGATGTCCTCACATAGGTTGAGGCGCTCACACCAGCCGACGGGAGGACCGCTGACAGCTCCTCGTCCCGGGCAACTGTCTTCCTTAGCACGAACTCCTCCCAGTCCGACGCGAGAGGCTCCAGACCGTCCAGGGACACCTCCCGCAGACTCCCGATGAACGCTCCCACCTCCCGCATTACCCGTCTGAGGACGTCGTCGGCCAGGTCCGACCAGATATGCTCCAGGGGCTCGCCCTTCAGGCGCGTCATAATGAGGTAGTCCCAGCCATCGATCTCACCCTTCGCCGTTACCTCCGGAGTGGCCAGACCCACCCTCCCGTGAACGACCTGCGCGACCAGTCGCTCAGCCATGAAGTCCGATTTGAAAAGCGGCACGAAGAGCTTGATAACCGACTCCGGGCCCGCGAAATACACGATGTGCGTCCCGTCGGGCCCGCGGACGCACTCCTCATAAGGTAGCGAGTGGCGCGTGCAGACCTCACGGATCGCGGGCCGCCAGACCTCTTCGCGGTGGTATATGGCGCGGT
The DNA here is from genome assembly GCA_014728245.1 of Candidatus Effluviviaceae Genus IV sp. Lineage (GTDB taxonomy): Bacteria > Joyebacterota > Joyebacteria > Joyebacterales > Joyebacteraceae > WJLY01. The sequence goes on along the minus strand of WJLY01000087.1, from coordinate 1,305 downwards.
ACTCGTCAAGTGTATCCACTGACGGCAGTGTCACACGATGCCTCTCTGCCTCTCAACCTTCCGGTTCATCTGAACAGAGCTTTGATTCCGCCCCAGCTCGAACTCTCAACAGGGGTCGAACTGCTCGTCAGGACATAGGCGATCCCCGTCCAGTCCTGCAGCTTCAGATGCCCCAAGCCGTCGTTGACCCGGGTGTAACCGGTCAGAACACCGTTTCCTCGTCCACCGATTTGAGGCTGCAGATGGTGAGGAACAGATCCCCATCATAGTAGTACTCATTCAGGCGCACATACGCCTCTCCGATCATGTCGCCTGGATAGAACCAGCGCATTTCTTCAACCGGACTGCCTTCTTCCTGAAACCACTTCTCGGTTCCCGGAGCGACGAGTTCATACTGATGTGCCTGAGGCGAGGCCTTCTCCGCCGCGAAGACGCACAGGCCCACCAGGAAGAGCACTATTGCGGCCTTGCGCATGATCACCTCTCCCGAACACACACGGGGCGCCGGACTGGCGCGGCGCGTCTTCTACCTGAAGAGCCCCTTGATGCGACCCCAGGATGTCGCCTGGGACGGCGACGTCCCGCAGTCGACCGGCCACGCGCCGATCACACCGCATTCGCCGCTGTTCTCGGGCGCGCAGGAGGAATCACTCTGGAGAGTCCAGGGACTGAGCGCACTGCTCTCCATGCAGAACAACGGGTCTTCGCTGATGTTCCCGTTCTCGCCGCACTGCCCGGCGATCGGGCCCGCCCAGTCGCCCCCGGCGTTCCCGTAGACATTGCAGCAGACGGGCTCTACCGACGCTGGCCCTTCGTTGTATACGGCCGCGCCCTCCGTCGAAAACGCGATGATCGTGTTTCGTATTTCGGGAACCGCGAAATCGTCCCGCAGGTAGACCGCCCCACCCGTGGGAGCACCGTTGCCTGAGAACGTGCATGAAGTCACGTGAGAACCGGGATCGGTCCACAGCAAGAGCGCTCCGCCCATAAGGTCTGCGTGGTTGTCCACGAGCGTACAGCCCTCCATCTCGACGACAGACAGACAGCTCATCGCGCCCCCACGCTCGCCAGCGTGATTCTGCTCGAAGAGCGAGGCGGTCAGGTAGAGCGGCCCCCAGTAGGTATTCAACGCTCCACCAAACGTGGTTGCTTCATTCCCCCTGAAGACGCAGCCGGTTGCCGACAGGCGGGAGTAGAAGTCGCCATACGATACGGCACCTCCCGAGTAGGCCGAGTTGCCCTCGAACAGGCAGCTCGTGAGCGAAGTCGGAGAGCGGCTGCTGCAAATCGCCCCTCCGCTTGCGG
>WJLY01000086.1 GCA_014728245.1 Candidatus Effluviviaceae Genus IV sp. | reverse complement strand
GCTGAGTGAAACCGTACCGCGCCTGCCATTCCCTGATCCTCGTGAAGAGAGGCGATCCGAGCGCGTCGTTGAGACTCCCGCCTCTCGCATAGATGTCGTTGATGTTGTCGGTGGAGTACGGCACGAACGCGCAGGGAGTGACGTCCCCGTTCCAGTCGACATGGAAGTAGCCGCCGCGTCGCCCGGCGGCGATACACCCGCAGGACGTCGGTCCGCTGTTCCAGAAGTCGGCGAGGAACACCTGCCGCTCCCTCACGTGGCGCCGCATGCGCCGCAGCATCTCGACTCGTTCTCTAGGGGGGACCATGGACTCGAGAATGTGTCCCCTGCCCACCGGCATGTACTGGAACAGCCAGCCGTAGACCGCGCACTGCTCTTCGAAGTAGAAGTCCACGAACTCGTCGCTGGTGATGATGTCCCACGTGTCCCTCGTGGGCGTGGCCGACACCCCGAACGGTACGCCGTGCCTTCTGAGGTTAGCGAAGGCTGCGAGTACCTTCATGTGTGTGCCCCTGCCCCGCCTCGCGTCGGTCTTTTCCTCGAACCCCTCGACGGATATGGCCGGGGTGACGTTTCCCAACTCGGCCATACGCCGCGCCGTGTCATCGTCTATGAGCGTACCGTTCGTGTAGACCATGAAGAGGTCATCGTCATGCCTGGCGGCCATGTCCACGAGATCTCGGCCCCCGTCGCGCCACAGGAACGGCTCACCGCCGGAGATGACCGTGAAGTGCGAACCCCAGAGATCGTGTTTCTCCGTGAGCAACCTGTCAAACGTCTCGAAGTCCAGACCGGCGCAATCGCCCGGCCCGCTGTCCGCGTAGCAGTCTGAGCAGCTCAGGTTGCACCTCCCTGTCGGGCTTATGAGCAGGAACTTCGGAGGTGTGAACCCGAGGGATCCGACGACATCCTCGTCCTCGGTGCTTCGTAGGAGGATGTTCCCGAAGAAAATGTCGAAGATCCTCCTGACGACTCGTTTCGACACGCACCCCATTTCGGTCGCCCGGTCGATTCCCCGGATGAGCGCCATCAGATGATCGTAGACGTCCCTCCGAACCTGCAGCGGACGGTCGTGCCGGTTTTCCTCAACGATCATCTTGTGGGCGCGGGTGCTCACCGCGCCGAGCACGGCGCGGCGCAAGAGCCCCTGGCTCGCGACGAGTGTCGTGAGCTCCCGCAGAACGACCAGCTTCACCGTGTCACTCTTTGTAGCTCTCGTCGATCCCATGAACTGAAGTCGACCTCTATCGCCAGGTTGCCAGCTATCCTCGGCGCGTCGGTCGTCGAAGACTCGGCCCGCGCCCGTTCGAGCGCCACACTCACTACGATGCACAATAGCCGGGGGCTGCTTGCACGCCCGGCATCCGCTTCACGCACGCAGAATACGCCTCATTAACTGATTTGCCAACACCGTTAAAGGGCGTCCGATGGCAGACCCGCTCTGCGCTCTTGGTCTCGCGGCGCGCTGGCGTCTCATTCTTGACATAGCAGCATAAAACGGTGTAGTATGAGTAGCCTTCATATCGTCCTTTCTCTCCTCAGCAGCCACCCTCCGAGCAAAGGAGAGCACCATGCGACTCGCGATCCTCCCTGCAATCCTCTGCGTAGCTTTCCTCTCACTCCCCGCTGCCGCCGTCACGATCCACGTCCCGGACGACTACCCGCTGATCATGGATGCCATGGTCTTCGCCGACCCCGGGGACACCGTGCTCGTCGAGTGCGGCATATACTACGAGTGCGGGATCCAGATGAAGCCGGGCGTCACGCTACTGAGCGAGACCGGCGAGCAGAACTGCGCGTACATCGGCGCCCAGAACCTCGGTCGGGTCATTAACTGCGTAGACTGCGGAGACTCGACCGCGATCATCGGCTTCATTCTGGCCGGAGGCCGCGTGACCAGCGGCTACGGAGCCGGTATAGCGTGTACTAACTCGTCCCCGCGTCTCGAGAACCTGAAGATCGTCATGGGAACGATCGACTCTCCAACGTCTCCAGGCGGCGCCGGACTCGGCTGCGTGGATTCCTCTCCGACGCTGACCAACGTCAGGATCGAGAACTGCACGCTCCAGGAGAGCACCGTCGGGGGCGGCGGCGGAATGATGACGGCGGGGCAGTCCTCGCCGACTCTGAACGGCGTCCATTTCGAGATGAACTGGACGACCGACGCACCCGGCGGCGCCATGTCGGTCCAGGGCTACGGCGGCCAGATCGTCACCCTGAACGACGTCACGTTCTACAACAACTCCGCCACGTCCGGCGGCGGGCTGCACGTGAGCGGCAGCACGACTGTCCTGAACGCCGCTGTCTTCGACAGCAACTGGGCCTACGACGGGGGCGGGGTACACCTGGAGACGTGCCGGCCGTGCACACTCAGAGGCGTCACGTTCGAAAAGAACACGGCCGCCACGGGCAAGGGCGGCGGGCTTCTCTGTCAGATGGCGCCAGCCGGAACGGCCACGCTGGAGAATCTGACGTTTCTGAACAACACCGCCGTGGAAGGCGGCGGCATGGCCTGCGATACATCCACGATGCCCACGGTCTCGTACGCGACGTTCATCGGAAACGCCGCCGACCGGGGCGGGGGCCTGGACGTAGCGTCGAGCCCCGTGAAGATGGAACACGCGTCCTTTTACGCAAACGAGGCGAGCAACGGCGGGGGCGTCTACGTGGACGGAGCGTCGACGCTCGACCTGGACGCCTCCATCGTATCCTTCAGCACCGACGGCGAGGGCATCGGGGCGTGGGGCTACACTCCCCCGGTCATCACGTGCACCGACATCTACGGGAACGCAGGCGGTGACTGGGTGGGGTCTATCGCGCCGTTTCTGGGAGAGAACGGGAACATCTCCCTCGACCCGCTCTTCTGCGACGCGGCGAACGGAGATTTGACGCTCGCCGGGGATTCGCCCTGCCTGCCGCAGCACAACACCTGCGGGGTGCTCTACGGCGCGCACGGCCAGGGCTGCCCTCCGTCGACCGATGTTCCGGAACACAATGAGACGGGCGTTTTCGTGCATCCGGCATCGCCGAATCCGTTCGGCCGCACGACAGCGTTGTCGTACCGCCTTCCTGCCGTTTCGGAAGTGGACATCGCTGTCTTCGACGCCTCGGGCAGGCTAGTAAGGAAGCTGGTCGACTCCCAGCGTCAGGAGGCGGGAGCCAGGACCACCGTCTGGAACGGACGCGACGCATGGGGCCGGCCTGTCGCTTCGGGCGTCTACTTCCTGAGAGTCGACGCCGGCGGAAGCGCGATCACGAGGCGCGCCGTGCTGTTGAGATAACTACCACCGACGGCGGGACTGTCGGACGCGGATTGACGGAGGCGGACCGCACTCGGCCGGGGATGGGCCCAGTGCGGCCCTCACCCTCACTTGCCCACGGTGATGCGACCCTCTCCCTCGCCGGTCACTGAGCCGATGCGAGAGGCGGCTTCCACGCCCCGTCGGGCAAGCTCCGCGATCAGCGCGTCTACCCTCTCCTCCGGAACGGCGATGAGTAGTCCGCCCGACGTCTGCGCGTCGGCGAGCAGGAGCTGCTCGACCCGGGAGACGCCAGGCTCGAACGTAACGTGGTTCTCGACGTGCGCGAGGTTGTTGAGCGTTCCGCCGGGAACTGCGCCGGCCCCTGCCAGATCCAGAGCCGCCGCAATCACCGGCACGGCCTCGACCGACAGCGACACGTCGACCCCGCTGCCCACCGCCATCTCGCGCAGGTGCCCCAAAAGCCCGAACCCGGTGACGTCGGTGCAGGCGCTGACGCCGACCTCCAGCATCGCCTCGGACGCCTCGCGGTTCAAGGCAGCCATGATCTCTGACGCTTCCCGCGCCAGTCGCTCATCCGCGAGGCCGTTCTTGACCGCGGTCGAGACGATGCCGAGCCCGAGCGGCTTCGTCAGGACGAGCGCGTCGCCGGCCCGGGATGTGCTATTGTACACCACCCTGTCGGGGTGCACGGCTCCCGTGACCGCCAGCCCAAACTTGGGCTCCGTGTCCTCGACCGTGTGGCCACCTATGATCGGTATTCCCGCCTCCTCAGCCTTGTCGGCCGCTCCCCGCAGTATCTCCTCGAGCACGCGCAGCGGCAGTCGCCTGTCCGGGAACCCGGCGATATTGAGCGCGAAGAGCGGACGCGCGCCCATCGCGTAGATGTCCGAAAGCGAGTTGGCCGCCGATATCGCGCCGAAGGCGTAAGCGTCATCCACGATCGGCGTGAAGAAGTCGGCAGTCTGCACGATCGCCAGCTCGTCGCTCACCCGGTAGACGGCCGCGTCGTCGCTGGTGTCGGCCCCCACGAGCACGGCCGCGTCGGACGGCGAAGGCATCTTCGCGAGTACCTTCTCCAGAACCTGCGGCCTGAGCTTGCACGCGCAGCCCATGCCGTGTGTGAAGCGCGTGAGCCTGTACTCGCCCTCGTCGCTGACCTCCGCGGCCACTGCGACGCCGGCACCCGGCTGCAGTCGACTGACCGCCTCGGCCACCACTTCCGCCGCCCGGTCGATCTCCTCCTCGGTCGTCCACCTGCCGACGGAGAACCGGACGGTCCCCATCGCCCACTCGACGGGCACGCCCATGGCCTCGAGCACCGGCGAGATCTCAACGTCCTCGGCGTGACAGGCCGCACCGGCGGAAGCCGAGACCCGGTCCCCGATCTCCGAGAGAAGCGTGTTCGCCTCGACGCCGCGGAAGCTCAAACTGAGGGTATTGGGCAGCCGCCGCTCCGGATGGCCGTTGAGCCTGACAGCGTCTGTTCCGAGTTCATCGACCAACGCGTCGTGAAGCCGGTCGCGCAGGGCGCGGAAGCGTTCGGCGTTCTTCGCGAGGACCCGTCCCGCCACTTCGCACGCGGCACCGAGCCCCACTATTTCCAGCACGTTCTCGGTCCCCGGCCTGCGGTCGGACTCGTGGTCCGCCCCGTGCATCAGCTTCGTGACCTCCGTTCCGCCACGGATGTAGAGCGCGCCGACGCCCTTGGGCGCGTACAGCTTGTGGCCGGCCACCGAGAGGAGATCGACGCCGAGTTCGTCCACGTCGACCGGTATCTTGCCCACCGACTGGGCCGCGTCTGTGTGCATGACCGCCCCGGCCTCGTGGGCGATCGCCGCGAGCTCCTCGATCGGCTCGACCGTGCCCACCTCGTTGTTCGCGTGCATGATCGTGACGAGCGCGGTGTCGCGCGTGACCGCCTCCCTGAGGTCGTCGGGGTCGACCAGGCCGTGCTCGTCGACGGGAAGCGTGGTCACCCTGTATCCCTCCCGCTCCAGCCATCTGCACACCTCGACGACGGCGGGGTGCTCCACGGACGTGGTGATCACGTGGTTACCGCGACCGCGAACTGACCGCGCCGCCCCCTTGATCGCGTAGTTATTGCTCTCCGTTCCACCGCTCGTGAAGACGATCTCGGCGGGCGAGCATCCGAGCAGCTCGGCGACCTGACCGCGCGCGACCTCAACGGCCCGCCTCGCGGCCACGCCGTAAGGGTGCGCGCTCGAGGGGTTGCCGAAGTGCCCGTGCAGATACGGCGTCATCGCTTCCGCTACCTCGCGCGCGATCGGCGTCGTCGCGTTGTAGTCAAGATAGATCGATTTCATTCCGTCAGCCCCTCACGTCACGAAAACGGGTACTTGACCGACCCATGCCGACACATGTTAACGCCAGAGGCCGGCCGCGTCGAGCGCTCCGAGAGCTGGACGCAGTGGGCGGGCTGTGGCGGGTTCTCGTGCCACCGCGGTCAAGAGAACTCGCCGGTTTCGGTCCCTTCCCCGTCTACGCGGGCAGCTGGGAGGTCTCCCGGGACTCAGTCAGGGGCTACGCTCTTCCGAACTCCGCGAGCCTCATGCTGAACGGATGGATATTCGACAGGTGAATCTGGAGCGCTGAAGTCAACACGGGTGATGACAACCTCAGGTGGGACTATGCGACTGTCCAGGGCCAGTTCGCGCACGCGTTGATGAATACGAACGAGCTGTGGCTGAACCTTGTGGCCAGGAACGGAACAAGGAGCACCACGACGTGGAGACCTCCGACGAGGACGCGCGTAAGGCGATCCAGGAGAGAGCGACGACAAAGGAGTAGCGCCCCTACCTCGCTATCGTAGGATTGCTCGAGTGCCGGGACTCCCGGTGAGCGGGCTATGTCCGTGCGTCACCGATCTGTGTCTCGCGACGCCAGACGCTTGATCAGTCGGACGGTCGACGCGTCGTGTGGATGCTCGATCTCCGACTCGAGCTCGGGCTGAACGACCTTCGCTAGCTCCTTCCCCAGCTCGACGCCCCACTGATCGAAGCTGTTGATGTTCCAGATGACGCCCTGCACGAAGATCTTGTGCTCGTAGAGCGCTATCAGCCGACCGAGCGTTCGCGGCGTCAGCTCGTCGAACACGATGGAATTGGTCGGGTTGTTGCCGCGGAAGGTCTTGTGTGGGATAAGGCGTTCGACGTCCTCCTGATCGACTCCCGACCGCTCCATCTCCTCCCGTGCCTCGTCCGCGCTCCGCCCTCTCATCAGCGCCTCCGTCTGGGCCACGAAGTTGGCCGTGAGGATCGCGTGGTGGCCGGCGATCGGGTTGCGGCTGCGCGCGGGCATGATGAAGTCCGCAGGCACGAGCCGCGTGCCCTGGTGAATGAGCTGGAAGAACGAGTGCTGGGCGTTCGTCCCGGGCTCGCCCCAGATCACCGGCCCCGTAGTGTAGTCGGTGATCGGCTCTCCTTCCCTGTCGACGCTCTTACCGTTGCTCTCCATGTCGGCCTGCTGGAGGTAGGCGGGGAAACGGTGGAGGTACTGGTCGTACGGCAGGACCGCGTGCGTCTCGGCGCCGAAGAAATTATGGTACCAGATCCCCAGTAGCCCCATGATCACAGGGATGTTCTCTCTGAGAGGCGCCGTCCGGAAATGGTTGTCTACGTCGTAGCCGCCCGCGAGCATCTCCTGGAATCGGTCCATTCCGACCGCGATCGCGATCGGGAGTCCGATCGCCGACCAGAGCGAGTACCTTCCACCCACCCAGTCCCAGAACTCGAGCACGTTGTCCGGCTCGATGCCGAACTCCGCGGCGCCTTCTCGGTTCGACGAGAGGGCGATGAAGTGCTTCGGCACGCTCTCCTCGTCGCCGAGCGAATTCACCAGCCACTCCCTGGCCGAGCGCGCGTTCACGAGCGTCTCCTGCGTGGTGAACGTCTTGGACGCGACGGTGAAGAGCGTCGTCTCCGGGCGCACGGTCTTGAGGGTCTCGGCCAGGTCGGTGCCGTCGACGTTCGACACGAAGTGGACGCGCAACCAGTTCTTCCAGTAGGAGCGAAGGGCCTCCGTCGCCATGACCGGGCCTAGGCTCGATCCACCTATCCCGATATTGACGACGTCCGTAACGGACGTACCGGTGTGCCCCCGCCACTCGCCGTCCCGGACCCGGTCCGAGATCAGCCGCATCCGTTCCAGCTCTCTTCTTACCGAGGGCATGACGTCCTCGCCGTCCACGAGGACCGGAGAATCGGACAGGTTGCGCAACGCGGTGTGCAGGGCCGGACGGTCCTCCGTCGTGTTTATCGGTTCGCCCTTGAACATCCGCTCCGCCCACTTGTTGACTTGCGCCTTCTCGGCCAGAGCCACCAGAAGGTCCACCGTCTCGTCCGTGACGCGGTTCTTCGAATAGTCAAAGAGAAGGTCGTCGAGCCTTAGCGAGAACCGTTCGGCGCGCTCCGGGTCCTCTTTGAAGAGAGTGCGCATGTGGACGTCTCTCAGACTCTCGTAGTGCTCCTTAAGCGCCTTCCACGGTTTGGACCTGACGAGCCCCGACGCCTTCTCTGTCTTGGTCGATGGCATTTTTCACTCCTCGGGTTTCGGTCGATCCTCAACACGTGGCCCGATATCGCGACGATACAGGGCGAGAGCGCTCTCCCTTTTCCCCGGTCGTCACGCATCGGCGCCCGCGTCGGCCGCTTCGTGGCCGGTCACTCCTTGGCACCCGCGTACTTCCGCTCCAGCGCCCGAACCTTGCTGAGGCGCCGAACGTGTCGGTCAGCGCCGGAGAAGCGGGCTTGGATAAACGACTCTACGAGCAGCCGCGCCAGGACATGACCGATCACCCGTGCGCCGAGGACCAGCACGTTCATGTCGTCGTGCTCGACGCCCTGCCTGGCTGAATACGCGTCGTGGCAGACCGCCGCCCTGATCCCCGGCAGCTTGTTGGCGGCCACCGACGCCCCTACTCCGCTCCCGCATATCAGGACTCCGCGCTCCGCGCGCCCGTCCATCACGGCCCTCCCTACGGCCTCCGCGAAGTCAGGGTAGTCAACGGACTCCTCGCTGTCCGTTCCGACGTCGAGTACGTCATGACCCTTCTCGCGGAGCCTCGCCGCCGTCTCCTGCTTCAGACGGAAGCCGGCGTGATCGGAACCCAGGACAATCCTCATGTGACCTCCGGGTCGAGTGGCTAGATGTCCGAAGCGGGAGAACCTCGCGGAGGAAGACCCAGCATACTGAAAGGGAAGCGGAGTGGCAAGAAGAGCGGGGCCGAGTTGCTCGGCCCCGCCCCGCTTGCGCATAACCGCCGCCTGCCTAATCGATCAGCACCATCCGTTTCTCAACTGTCTTGCCGTCCGCTCTGAGCGAGTAGAAGTAGACGCCGCTCGCTACGCGGTTGTCGCGGTCGTCGCGCCCGTCCCACGCGACCGTCCACTTGCCGGCGGGCTGGAGGCCTTCCACCAGCGTACGGACAAGCCTGCCGGAGACATCGTAGATCCTGAGCTCGACGTATCCGTCGGCAGGCAGCGCGTAGCTGATGCCCGTCCCCGCCCCGAACGGGTTCGGCCGGTTCTGAGAAAGCGCAAGACTGGTCGGGAGCCCGTGCGGCGGGACGCCGGTCGCCGGCTCGATGTCGTCGTCATCTCGCGGCTGGAGCTTCCTGCTCACGAGGTCCTCGCCCATGACGCCGCGGACGTCGAGGTAGTCGTTCATGACCGGCACGTACGAGTAGCCGCTCCACCTTCCCACGTGGCACGTGCCGTCCGACTCGACGATCCAGTCGTGCGCCGTGTCGTCCACGACGGTCACGTCGTCGAGAGCGACCAGTACCCCCTCGTAGGCCTCGCTCGTGTCGACGAGCCCCGGAGCCACCGTCGCCGGATCCGGGAGCGAGCCGCCGGGCGTCGTCTCGATCAGTCCGAAGGGGTCGAGCTGCGTAACGCCGTCCAGCTCGATCACCATGCCCTCGGTCTCGACCAGGTCGCCTCGGTCGACCGCCAGGCCCACGTCGGTCACGAACAACCCGTTCCACGACCCCTCTCCGTCCTGTATGGCGAATCGCCCGGGGTAGGTGCCCGTGCCCGCGGTGGCGACCCCCGAGACAGCAACGCTCTGCCCCTCCATCGGCGATGCGCCCGAGGGGTCGTCCGTGTACTGGATCTCCGCGACCGAGGCCTCGATGGGAGGTGCCGTCACGAAGTGCACGGCCACGCCGCCCTCGGCCACGCCGTTCCCCCAGAACCAGCCGTTCACGTAGACCGCATCGCCAGGTTCGACCGGCACACCCTCCGGGTACTCCACGATCAATGAACACGGCTGGCACTCTGCGGGCATGAGATCGAACGGAGGCTCGGGCTCGAGCCACGCGCTCGCGCCCGGAGGAAGGTCCTTGGTGCAGATGCACGCGTCGGCGGTGCGCCAGAAGGGCGCAGTCGGCTCGACGCATATCCTGACCGGGAAGGCGAAGCGCTGCGCCTGCCTCGAAACGGCGCCACGTCGGCCTTCGACCAGGAGCGCTCGCTTCTGCGCCGGCTCCACGTCGATGTTCTCCTGCGCCGAGTTGTTGGCGGGGTTCGGGTCGGACGCGTACGTGGCGGTCACCCGGAAGCACCTGTGTCCCTCAGAGCCCGGCACAGGGGTGTACGGAAGCGTGGCCACGGCGCTCCCTCCGGAGGGGACGTTGACCGTCGCGCTTCCGATCGGAGACCAGGGCGACCCCCATCCTGTCATCATGACCTCGAAGTCGACCTGGACGCCGGGCGCGAACCCGCCGTTCGAATAGACTCGAGCGTTCAGGCTGTTCGGGTCTCCCACCTTGACTGGGTAGTGGCCCGCCCAGATGCTCTTGCTGTTCCAGGAGCCCGGGACCCACGGCTTCACCGACACGTCGACCGGCATCGTTGCGTTCACGGCGTCCGCCGCGGAGACGATACCCCAGCCGTACATGTAGTTCCACACGGGATCGACCGTCGGATACGTCGCCGTTCCGCGCGGCTCGGCGTTCGTGCGCAGGAGGTTATCGACCTGCGCGGGCGTGATGCCCGGGAACTTCTCCAGGAGGAGCGCGACGACACCCGACACGTGCGCGGTCGCCCACGACGTACCGTTTCCGGTGTGCTGCCAGAACCCCGAGGCGGCCTGTCCGGGATGCACGCCCAGGCAAGAGGTGATGTCTCGCATGTATGCCGAGACCTCGGGCTTGAGGTCGTTGAAGCCGACAACGTAGGAAGGAGGTTGTGTTGCCCTGGGCCCCACACGGGCGTTGCTGTCGTACGCGTCGTCAGGGCGGTTGACCGTACCGTTGTCCGTGACGCCCCCTACGGCGATGACGTCGTTCCCCGCCCCCGGAGCGGATATGCCGGACGACGGAGGGTAGTTCCCGGCCGAGGCCACAACGACTACACCGCATGCCGCGAGCGCGTCCGCGGCCCGCGATACGAGGTCGGTTCCGTCATGCGGGAAGCCACCGATACTCAGGTTCGCGACCTGGATGTTGTAGAGCGGGGCGTTCTGCATGACCCAGCGTATGGCTCTCGTCGTCTGCCTGGGAGGGCTCGAGCCACTGGCGTTGAAGATCTTGACGTCGACGAGCCCGGCGCCCGGCGCGACGCCCATGTACTGCTGTGCGGGGTCGTTTCCCATGATGATTCCCGCCACGAACGTGCCGTGGAACCATCCCGTCATGTCGTCGTCCGGATTCACGCCGGGACCGCCGAGCCCGGTGAATACGTCGTATCCGGCGACGAACTTGCCGGAGAGCGCGGGATGGCTATCGTCGACGCCGCTGTCGATGATCGCTACGTTGACCCCGCTCCCCGTGTAGCCGACCGTCGGGTTCAGGTCCCAGACGGCCTGAGAGGGGTAAGGATACGTGGCGCTCGACCTCGCCTGAATGGCGTAGCAGCTCACGTCGAGGTTCGGTTTTAGAGGGCGCTCCCACTCTACGAGCTTCACTCTCGGGTAGGTGACTATCGTGTAGCAGTCCGAAACCACCACGCCCTCCACGGAGATCGCGTCGACGAAGCGGAAGACATCGTAGACCGTTCCGAACTGCGCGAGGTACGCGCTGTCCGCAGACGTGGGGGTCGAGCAGAAGTCGACGGTGATGTCGACGAGAGCGGTCGGATTGCTGACGAAGAGCGAGTCGATGTGATCATCGACGCGGTTAGGATAGCCGGGGCCTGCAGCGAACGTATCGTACAGATACGCGTAAGAGGGCGTCGACAGGGCGAGCACGAGGAGCACGAGACAGATCACCGCGGGCGCCGGAACCAAGCGGTTGAGGCGGTCCATGACCGACCTCCTTTCGGGGCAATGGCCAATTCCGGCTGCGGCCTTTCGACCGCTTCTCCCACTATCCCCGATTATAACACACACTCGCCTCCGAGACGAGTGGTCATCAGTCACAAGGCTGGACGCGAGTTCAGAGCGCTGCGGTGCGTAGGAGACGGTCGGATGCCCGGGTCAGAAAGCCTCAGGCGGGGCAGCTCCGAGACCCACGGGCCGCCCGAGGTCGGGAGAGGGCCGAAGCTCCAGCCCGCACTGCGGAGACAGCCCGGAGGTTCAGACCCTGTCCTCGTGCTCGCCCCGGAGGCCGGCGAGCCGACGCTCCATCTCCCTGGGAGATGCCTGCCGGCGGCACAGGTAGTAGTAACCGACCGGGACGACGAATAGCGTCAGCAGGCACGCCGAAGTCGCGCCGAACGCGACAACCGTGCCGAGCGACAGGCGGCTCGCGGCGCCGGCGCCGCTCGCCAGGATGAGCGGCAGGGCGCCGATCGCCGTGGAGAGCCCGGTCATCAGGATAGGCCGCAGGCGGAGACGCGAAGCCCTGAACACGGCCTCTTCGAACCCGAGCCCGCGGTCCCGGAGCTGGTTTGTGAACTCGACGATCAGGATCCCGTTCTTCGCCGCGAGACCGATCAGCATGATGAGGCCGATCTGGCTGAAGATGTTGAGCGTGACGCCCATGAGCAGCATGCCGACGGTCGCGCCGATCATCCCCATGGGTACCGTCAGCATTATGACGAAGGGACTGACGAAGCTCTCGAACTGCGCGGACAGCACGAGGTAAGCGATGATGAGCGCGATGATGAAGACGAACGCCACAGCTCCGCTCGACTCCTTGAGCTTCTCGGAAAGGCCCTTGTACCCGATCGACGCCGAAGCCGGCAGCTCCTCGCGGACCGCCTCCTCCAGAAACGCCAGGCACTGGCCCATCGAGTAGCCGTCCGCGATCCCGGCCGAGATCGTGACGGCCCGCATCCGATTGTAACGGCGAAGCTCGCTGGCTTCCGCGCGCTCCTCGAGGCTCACCAGGTTAGCCAGAGGAATCAGCTCCCCCGAGCGGGACGAACGAACGTAGATGTTCTCGAGATCGGTAGGCGTCCGGCGCTCCTCCTCGGCGCCCTGAAGGACCACGTTGTACTCCTCCCCCCGATCAACGAACGTCGTGACGTTCCTTGAGCCCAGCATCGACTCCAGCGTCCGGCCGACGGTCTGTGACGACACGCCCAGCTCGGCCGCCCGGTCCTTGTCGACCTCGACGCGAAGCTGCGGCGTCGTCTCCTTGTAGTCGGCGTCGACCCCGACGAGCCCCGGGTAGCTCTTGGCCTTTTCGACGATGATGTCGCGCCACCGGGCGAGGTCCTCATACGTCGGTCCTCCGATGACGAACTGGATGGGCTGTCCCCAGCTGAACGAGAGTCCGGACGGCTGAAAGACGAACACGCGGACGCCTATGAGGTCGGAAAGCTCGCCGGAGAGCTCGCGGGCGATCTGGTCGGCCGACCGCTCCCGATCGGCCCACGGCGCGAGATCGGCGATCGCCGTGCCGTGGTTGACCCCGCCCGCCCCCCAGCCCGGCGTCATCGCGATCACGTGCTGGGCCTCGCCGCGCGCTATGAGCGGCGTGATCCTGTCGGTCACTCGTTCCATGTACTCGCGCGACGCGTCGAACCCGGTACCCTCCGGCGCAGACATCCTGACGAAAAGCGTCCCGCGGTCCTCCGACGGCTCGTACTCGGAGACAATCGTTCCGAGCATCACCCAGATAGACCCCAGAATGAGAATGAGCACGGCCAGCGAGATGACCGGATTGCGGATGGCGAGCCGGAGCGCGCGCTCGTACCAGGCGACGATGCGGCGGAACACGCCGTCGACCGTCTTGATGAGCGCGGCCTCCGAGTCGCGGGGGCGAAGGACCTTGGAACAGAGCATCGGGGACAGCGTCAGGGCCACGATGCTGGAGAAGACGACGGCGCCGGTGATAGCGAATGCGAACTCCGTGAAGAGCCGCCCGGTCTCACCGCCCATCAGGCTGATCGGGACGAAAACCGCCACGAGCACGAGCGTCGTGGCGATGACGGCGAAAGCGACTTCGTTGGCGCCGCGGAAAGCGGCGAGGAGCGGCGGTTCTCCGTCCTCGATCCTCCGGTGGATGTTCTCGAGCACCACGATCGAGTCGTCTACCAGAAGCCCGATCGCCAGGACGAGCGCGAGCGACGTCAGGAGGTTCACGGAGAACCCGAACGCGTAGAGCACGATGAACGCAGAGATGAGCGAGATGGGCACGGTCACGGCGGGGACCAGCGCCGCGCGTCCGCTCCCCAGGAACAGGAAGATGATCCCGATCACGAGAGCGCAGGCGATCAGGAGGGCCAGCCTCACCTCGTCGATCGCGGCCTCGATGAAGACGGAGCTGTCCCGGAGCACGATGAGCTCCATGCCTTCGGGAAGCTGCGGCCTCATCTCCTCCATCGCCGCCTTTACGCCGCTTATGACCGAGAGGGTGTTCGCGGTCGATTGCCGCGACACGCCGATCCCGACGGCGCTCTGCCCCTCGGCGGTGAAGCTGTCCCGGAGGTCCTCGGGCGCGATCTCTACGTCCGCCACGTCATCCAGGCGCACCAGGTACCCGTCGGGCCCCCGATCGACGACAAGCCGGCGGAAGTCCTCGGCCGTGCGAAACCCCCGTTCCAGCCGGATGGAGAACTCGCGGTCGACCGATTCCAAACGCCCCGCCGGCAGCTCCACGTTCTCCGTTCTGAGGGCGGACTCGACGTCCTGCACGGTGAGACCGCGGGCGGCCAGCGCTCGCCTGTCCAGCCAGACCCGCATCGAGTAGCGCTTGCCCCCGAAGACTCGCGCGCTCGCGACGCCGTCAACGATCGAGAACCGGTCTATCAGATGGCGCTCGGCGTAATCGGTGAGTTCCATCTGGGACATCGTGGGATGTCTGATCCCGATGATGAGGTCGGCTCCCCCACCGGCGCCCCACTTCGATATCCTTGGCGCGTCTGCCTCGTCCGGCAGCCTGCGGACGACGCGGCTTACGCGGTCGCGCACGTCGTTGGCGGCCTCGTCTATGTCACGGTCGATATCGAACTCGAGAGAGACCCTTGAGTACCCGTCGGAACTGGAAGACTCGACGCTCTTCAGCCCCTCGATGCTGGAGACGGCGCCCTCGATGATCTGCGTGATCCTCGATTCGACGACGTTGGCGGCCGCTCCCTGATAGCTCGTCGAAACGCTGATGTTCGGCCTGTCGATGTCCGGGTACTCGCGGAGGGAAAGACGCTGATAGGAGATGACACCGAACGTCACCAGCACGAGGCTGATGACGGTCGCGAAGACGGGCCGCTTGATGGAAAGCTCCGGCAGGATCATTGGACATCCTGGACCGCGGGCGTGGCGCTGTCGACGGCGTCGTCGGGCGAGACAACGGTCACCTGCGCCCCGTCCTTCAGATTGAGGATGCCGTCGATCACGATGGTGTCGCCGGGAGCGATGCCGTCGGCGACCTCAACGAAGCCCACTTCGCGCGCCCCCAGCGCGATCTCTCGCTGCTCGACGGTCTCCCCGCCGTGAACGACGTAGACATACTGGTTGTCTGCGTACGAGAGGAGGGCCCGCTCCGGCACGCTCGGCGACTCGCGCGGACAGCATGTGAGCTCGACCGTCAGGAACATGCCTCCGCGCAGCCTGCCGTCGGGATTCGGCATCGTAGCCTGCATCCCCACGGACCGCGTCACAGGATCGACGCGCGACTCGATACCGGTGACCGTCCCCAGAAACTCCTCCCCGGACCAGGGGGCGGCACGCCCCACAACGGTCTGACCGACTCCCACCTGCGCGAGGAGCGCCTCGGGCACGTTGAAGTCTACCTTGACTATGCTCAGGTCATCGAGCGTCGTGATGACTTCACCCGGGTGAACGAGCGCGCCCGGGCTTACTCTGCGGATGCCCAACGCCCCGTCGAACGGCGCGGCGATGACGCGGTCCCGCAGACGCGCTTCCGCCGCGTCCACGCGCGCCGCAGCGGCATCGACCGCGCCGCGAGCGGCGTCGAGTTCCTCCCGGGACACGAGATCGCGGTCGCGCAGCTCGACAACCCGGTCGAATTCGCGTTTCTGCTCCTCGTACGAGACGCGCGCCTCCTCGACGGCCGCCGACTCCTCGGCGTGAGCGAGGTCGACCAGGAGATCGCCTGCTCGGACGAAGGCCCCGTCCTCGAAGTGGATCTCAGCGACACGTTCGGTGACCGCCGGCGTTACGATGATCGACTCGTTGGGTACCACGGTACCGATCGCCTCGGTCCGGTCGGCGAAAGACCGGCTCTCGACGACCGCGACCGCAACCTCCGTCGCGCCTCCGCCGCGGAAGCGCTCCTCGGAACCGGTCTGAGCCAGGAGGTGCCTCGCCACGATCACGATGGCGACGGCGCCCGCGATGATGAGTGCGGATCTCAGGATCTTCATTGCGTTGCTTCCCTCCGCTCCTGACGCGCGCCCCGTGTGGCCCCTCGGGAGCGCGGCGACGGGGGCTCGCCCGAAAAAAGGGGCGCTACGTCAGTAGGCGCCCTGAATCCGGCTACCACAATGGTACACGGACTTCGCTACGGAGGAAAGGACTACGCTTCGAAGGGACGCACACGCCCCTTGCGGGGAGCACGGCCGCCCGCCTTCCGGCGCCGGACGCGCGCAGGGGCCGCGGGTCGATGTCGACTACGACACGTCGCCGCCCGCCTCACGTCAGCGCGAACCAGTCCGCGGTGCGGTCGAGGTTCCGCCTGAGCCTGCTCAGCAGCTTCTCCACATGATTGGCTACGTCGAGCCACTCCCCGGGTTCCGCCCATCCGAGGTCATCGATCGAGCTTCTGATTTCCTCCCTGAGCTCTACCAGTTCCTCCACTCCCTCGGAGTAGTCGGCCCGGGCGTCGCTACGAGCTTCCTCGATGAGCTGCGAGATCATACGGATGGCGTCGGTGAGCCGCTCGAGTTCCGCTTCGCGGTCTCTCATGTACTGCGAGATCCAGTTCACTGACCCACCACTCCTCTCACCTCAGACTGACTGACAGTCGCCATTCTAGTCGGAGAAGAACATTCATGTCAACTGCAATCATCGTGGGCCATACCGTGCCACCAAGAACGTTCGGCACACGGTCAGGCCCCGTGAAGGAACACATCCCGCCCGTCCACATCTCAGAGACAGCGGGCACGGCCGGCTCTTCGTGCCTGCAGCCAGCCCCAACGAGGCCGCGGTCAGGCACGCTCCGGAACTAGCCAGGGGCCCCTTGAGTCGTCAGGCCGCCCAACGGGCCGTGCCCCCCGCGAGCAAGACCGGGCAACGGACTGTGAGCCCACGAACGGGCAAACCAGAGCGAGGGAGTGAGAATCTTGGCGGACAACAACCAGGACAAGAAGAGCAACCACGAGGCGGAGCCCGAGTCTCCACCCGTACAGTCCGAGGACACGCTGGAGAAGCAGGTCCGCGAGGAAAAGCGCGTCGAGAAGAGGGGTTTCGGAACGTTCGAGGGTGTCTTCGTGCCCACTCTTCTCACGATCCTCGGCGTCATCATGTACCTGCGCGCAGGATGGGTCGTGGGAAACGCCGGTCTCGTCGGCGCCTGGCTCATCATCCTGGTCTCGTTCGGCGTGACCTTCTTTACGGGCCTCTCCCTTTCCTCGATCGTCACCAACATCCGTGTCGGAGCGGGAGGCGCCTTCTCAATCATAGCCCACGCGCTCGGCCTCGAGGTAGGCGGCAGCATCGGACTTCCGCTCTACCTCTCCCAGACTTTGGCGGTCGCGCTCTACATCTTCGGCTTTCGGACAGGGTGGTTGTGGCTCTTTCCCTCTCACCCGGCGCTCTTCGTCGATCTCGGGGTCTTTGCCACGCTGTTCGTGGTCGCCTACGTGAGCGCGGGGTTCGCGTTCAGGATCCAGTTCGTAGTCCTGGCAGTGATCGTCGCGTCGCTCATCTCAGTCGTGGCGGCGGTGTTCGGGGAGGGTCTCACCGAGCCGATCGAATGGTGGGGCACGTTCCGGGGAGGCCCGCAGTCGCCCGAGGGCGGGGTCTCGTTCTGGGGCGTCTTCGCCGTCTTCTTCCCGGCGGCGACAGGTATCATGGCGGGCGTCAACATGTCCGGCGAACTCCGGAATCCGCGTCGAGCCATACCGGTCGGCACTCTCTCGGCGATAGGTGTGAGCCTGGGAGTCTACCTCTGGCTGGCCTACTGGCTGGCTCGCGTGGCGGACCCCGTCGCGCTCCGTTCAAGCTACACGGCGCTCATCGACAACGCCGCCTGGCCCAGGCTCGTTTTGGCGGGCCTCCTGGGCGCCACGTTCTCGTCGGGGCTCGCATCAATGGTGGGCGCGCCAAGGATCCTGCACGCGCTCGGGGAGCACGAGATCGTGCCGGGCTCGGGATGGTTCTCGAAGCTGGGCAGCAACAAGGAGCCACGGAACGCGCTACTGGCGACCGCCGTCATCGTCTTCGCCGCGCTCATGCTGAGGGAGCTGAACGCCATAGCGCCCCTCATCACGATGTTCTTCCTCATCACCTACGCCATGATCAACGTCGTGGTGCTCCTGGAGCAGGGGCTAGGGCTCGTGAGCTTCCGGCCGCTCATCCGCGTCCCTCTCTTCGTGCCGGCCGTCGGCGGGATCGGGAGCTTCGTCGTGATGTTCATAGTGAACCCCGCGTTCAGCGTGGTCGCCGCGCTCATCGTGCTCGGGATGTACTGGTTCCTGGTACGCAGGGAGCTCAAGGCCCCGTTCGGCGACGTGCGGAGCGGCCTCTTCGTAGCCGTCGCCGAGTGGTCGGCCAAGAGGGTCGCCAGGCTCGGAACGCCGAGCGAGCGGGTGTGGCGTTCGAACGTTCTCGTGCCCATCGAGAGGATCGCGGAGATCAGGGGCCTCTACCGGCTCGTCTGGAACATCGCCTACAAGAGAGGATCAGTGAAGCTCCTGGGACTCGCTGACATGGGCGAGGGCGACGAGCTGGCCGAGCAACTGCCGCGCCTGGAGGAGTCTCTCAGGAACGACGGGGTCTTCACGTCATCGACCGTGGTGGAAGCGGGCACCTTCGGCGAGAACCTGATGGCGAGTCTCGAAGCGATGAGCGGCACGGTCTTCAGACCGAACGTCCTCCTGGTCAGGATTCCGAAGACGAAGACCCGTAAGGAGGAGCTGGCTACCGTGATCCAGCGCGCTACCGAGAAACGTGTCGGAGTGCTGGTATTGGCGGAGCATGAAGCCGCCGGACTCGGGCTCGAGGGTTCGATCAACGTCTGGGTCGACGAGATGAGCCCGGAATGGGAACTCAAGATGGAACTCGGCGACTTCGACCTGGCACTGCTCATCTCCTACAAGCTCGCCACCAACTGGGACGGCGATCTCACGATCTGCGTGAACGCCCGGAAGGAGGACGAGGTCAAGAAGGCCGAGAGCTTCCTCTCGGACCTTCGCTCGGCCGCCCGCATGCCGGCTGCTGAGATGTTCGTCGGACAGGGCACGCTTCGCGCGGCGGTGTCTCAGGCTCCGGCGGCCGATCTGAACGTCTTCCCGATGCACGGAGAGCCGGACTACGACAAGCTCAGGAAACTCGTGGAGACCGCCGGTTCGTCCTGCCTCTTCGCCCTCGATTCAGGCGTCGAAAGCGCTGTGGCCTGAGAGAGACGCCACCGGGGAGGCACACCGCGTCGCCTGCCGAAACGTGCGGGCGCCAGCGTCTCGGTGAGGTACTGAACCCCCAGCAGTCCCGTCTTCCCTGCCCGCCGACCGCCGCTCCTGCCGGCACGCCGCAATCTCTTCGCTCCGCGTGAGTTGCAGCCAGCCTGCAGTCTCAACCCTCGTTACTGGAAATGAGGCCCGATTCGTGCTATTATGTAACTTAGCTAGAAACTCATCCGTTCCCTGAGAGGAGAGCTCCTATGTTGTTACTCGGCAAGAAGTTAACCTCCACCAAGGCTGTACCCGCATCGATCGCCGTACTGGCGCTGATGCTCCTCGCGGCCCCGGGCCTGGCCACTCCGGCCAACGGAGGGCCCGACGAGCTCATCGGGGCGACGAACCCCGCCGCGAGCTACTGCTCAGAGCTGGGCTACGATTACCTGATCGAGCAGACTCCCGACGGCGAGCGGGGCGTCTGCGTGCTCCCCGACGGAAGTCGCGTCGACGCCTGGGACTTCTACCGCGGCAAGGTCGCCGACGAGTACTCCTGGGGCGCCAGGAACGGCTACAGCACGGAGACACGCGTCATCGACCACGGCACATTCACGACGGAGGTGTCGGTGTGCGTCGATCGGCGCGGCGATGTCGTCGGAACGACAGTCGATCTGATGGGCCTCGAAACGCACCGGGGAACGGGCTTCGCTCCGCCGGAGTCGGTCGAGCAGCCTGATCGCTGGGGTCGTGACGGCGTCGAGCGCGCACCCTCGCGCGACCTGCCGGCGTATTTCGACTGGCGCGACTCGGACGGAGTCACGCCCGTGAAGAACCAGGGCCAGTGCGGGAGCTGTTGGGCCTTCGGAACGGTCGGGCCTCTCGAGTGCAACATCAAGATCAAGGACGGAGTCGAAGTCGATCTCTCGGAGCAGTGGCTCGTGAGCTGCAACCAGGAGGGCTGGGGCTGTGGCGGCGGCTGGTGGGCGCACGATTACCATCTGTCCACGACCGATCCGTGCGGCGACGCCGGGGCAGTCCTGGAGAGCGTCTTCCCGTACACGGCGGCCGACGACCCGTGCAACTGCCCCTACACGCACGACTACTTCATCGACGCGTGGGGGTACGTGCCCGGCGGCGATATTCCCTCACCTGACGCGATCAAGCAGGCGATCCTCGACTACGGGCCGGTCTCGGTCGGAGTCGCGGTCGATCAGAACTTCCAAGACTACGAGGGCGGCGTCTTCAGCGCCGACACGGCGCCCGAGATCAACCACGGCGTCGTGCTCGTCGGATGGGACGACTCCCAGGGCACCGAGGGCATCTGGTTCCTGCGGAACTCCTGGGGACCGTCCTGGGGCGAGAACGGCTACATGAGGATCGAGTACGGCGTCGACTTCGTCGGCTACGGCACGGCCTATGTCGACTACCGCGACGCGCTGGCGATAAACCTGCCGGACGGAGCCCCGGACATCCTGACTCCGGGCGAGACAACCTCTTTCAACGTTCAGATCGTCGAGTTGGGCGACAGCTACGTGCCCGGCTCCGGCACGCTCCACTACCGCTACGACGGCGGAACCTGGCAGACGTCCGCTCTGACGTCTCTGGGCGGCGAACTATACGAGGCCACGCTGCCGTCTGCGGACTGCAGCGACTCGCCTGAGTTCTATGTCTCGGCGGACGGAAGCTCCTCTGGCGAGATGACCGATCCTGAAGACGCGCCGACCGACGTCTACTCCGCCTTCGTTGGTGAGCTGACAGCGATCTACTCGCAGGACTTCGAGTCCGGAACCGGCTGGTCGGTCGTCAACGACGCCGGTCTCGGCGACGGCGCCTGGGAACGGGGCGTCCCCGCGGGAGGCGGAACGCGAGGCGATCCGCCGAACGACTCCGATGGATCGGGACAGTGCTATCTGACCGACAACGTGGAAGGCAACTCCGACGTGGACGGCGGCCGGACCAAGCTACTCTCGCCCGCTGTCGACGTGAGCGGCGCCGACGCCGCCGTGCTGTCGTTCGATCTCTGGTACACGAACGACTTCGGAGACGATCCGAACAATGACATCTTCAACATATACTTCTCGGACGACAACGGCACGACCTGGGTCCTCGCCGACTCGGTGGGACGCGCGACCCCCCTCCCCTACGGCTGGTATGAACGCGACATCTCGATAGGCGACCACGTCTCGCTCACAAGCCAGTTCAGGGCCAGGTTCGACGCGTCTGACCTCGGCGGAGGATCGGTCGTGGAAGCCGGGCTGGACGCCTTCGTGGTGAGCAGTCTGTCGTGCGAGTCGACCGGCATAGACGACACCTCGGGCCCGCGGCTCAACGTGCTCCACCAGAACGCGCCGAACCCCTTCAACCCGCGGACTTTCATCCGCTACGAGCTGCCCGCGGCCCGGACGGTCAGCCTCAGGATCTACGACTCCGCCGGGCGCGTGGTTCGCACGCTCGTACCGTTGCAGCGCCGGAGCGCGGGAACCCACATCATCGCGTGGAACGGCACCGACGACGCGGGCAAGGAGGTGGGTTCGGGCGCTTACTTCTACAGGCTGGAGGCCGGGGAGGACGTGCTGTCGAGGAAGATGATCCTCTTGAAGTGATCGCGGACCGAGACCTGGGCACACACCACAAGGAGGCGCCCCGCACCGGAGTGCGGGGC
>WJLY01000085.1 GCA_014728245.1 Candidatus Effluviviaceae Genus IV sp. | reverse complement strand
GCCATCGGCTGCGGGGCCGGCATCCTCACGTCCTGGATACTCGTCGCGAGGAAGCTCAGGGTCCAGACCGAGAGGCTGGGCGCGCTCACTCTCCCGGACTACTTCGAGGCGCGATACCGCGACGACTCGCATCTCCTGCGCATCGTCTCGATGGCTGTCATCGTGTTCTTCTTCACGTTCTACGTATCGGCCCAGTTCCTCGCCGCGGGAAAGGTCCTGAACACCACGTTCGGGCTCGAGCCCATCACAGGTATGCTCATCGGCGCCGCCATCATCATCTTCTACACGATCATGGGCGGGTTCCTGGCGGTCGCCTGGACCGACCTCGTCCAGGGCATCCTGATGGCGGGCGCGATGCTCCTCCTTCCACTCGCGGCATGGACGGAGCTGGGCGGGATCTCCGGAGTGGCCTCGAAGATCGGCGCGATGGACCCCGATCTCCTGCTCGTCACGGGAGGCCAGACCGGGAGGCCCCTCATCATGGGGCTCGTGATCGGGAGCCTCGGCATAGGGCTCGGCTACGTGGGCCAGCCGCATCTTCTCACGCGGTTCATGGCGATCCGGCGGGCGAACGACCTCCGCAAGGGCACGCTCATCGCCATGAGCTGGGTCGTCGTGGCGTTCTGGGGCGCGGTCCTCGTGGGCATCGCGGGGCTCGCCCACTTCGGGGTCGGTGGCCTGGAGGACGCGGAGCACGTCATGCCTCAGGTCGCCACGCTCTTCCTCCCGGCCGGGATCGCGGGCGTCATCATCTCCGCGGCCATCGCCGCGATGATGTCGACCGCAGACTCGCAGCTCCTGGTCGCGACCTCCGCTCTCTCCGAGGACATCTACCACCAGCTCGTGAACAGAGACGCGCCCCAGAGGCGTCTCGTAGCGATAAGCAGAATCGGCACTGTCGTCATCGGCGTCGTAGCGTTCGTGCTCGCGCTGAGAGCGGAGGAACAGGTCTACTGGTTCGTCCTGTACGCATGGGCGGGTCTCGGCGCCGCCTTCGGGCCGGCGATGGTCCTCTCGCTCTGGTGGCGACGCACGACCAAGTGGGGCGTGTTCGCGGGCATGCTCACAGGCTCCGCGGTGGCGGTCCTCTGGCACAACGTCGCCGCGCTCAAGGACTTCGTCTACGAGCTGGTCCCCGCGTTCGTGTTCGCGCTCGTCGCGGTCGTCGTGGTCAGCCTGCTGACGGCGCCGCCCGTCGACGTCGACATCTCGGACTAGCGTGCGGCGGCGAGGACGACGCCCCACGAACGCGTGACCGTGGAACAGCAGCGCCGCCCTGCAACTGCGAGAAGACGGGCGGTTCGATCAACACGCCGCGGCAGGAGAGCACTGCGAGCACGCCGTCCATTCGTCGCGGTCTCCGCTCCGGCACTTCACGAGGGAGGTAGATGAGAGCACTCGTCCTGGGTGGCGGTCTCATGGGCCGCGCGGCGGCGTACGACCTGTGCCGCCAGCCCGACATCGAAGAGGTCACGGTCGCCGACATCGACGCCACGAAGGCCGAGGAAGCGGTCCGGCTGGCCCAGAGCCCGAAGGCGTCCTCGATGCGGCTCGACGTCAAGCACCGCGAGGCCGCCCTGGATGCTCTGCGCGAGGCCGACACGGCGCTGGGAGCTGTAAGCTACACGGTGAACCTCGAGCTTACAAAGCTCGCCGTCGAGGCGGGCACCCACTGGTGCGACATGGGCGGGAACAACGACGTCGTCTCGGCCCAGCTCGCGCTCAACGACGAGGCACGGGCGGCCGGCGTCTCGGTAATCCCCGACACCGGGCTCGCGCCCGGGATGGTCTCGCTTCTCGCGATCGACGGAATCGGGCGCATGGACTCGGCCGAGAGCGCGCACCTGCGCGTCGGCGGACTGCCGGTCGACCCGAAACCTCCGCTCGACTACGCCCTCGTCTTCTCGGTAGAGGGTCTCGTGAACGAGTACGTGGAGCCGTGCGTGGCGATACGCGGCGGGCGGGTCGTCGACGACGTCGAGCCGCTTGGAGACGTCGAGGAGATCGAGTTCCCTTCCCCGTTCGGAACGCTCGAGGCGTTCAACACGTCGGGCGGCACGTCGACCCTCCCTCGCTCGCTCGAGGGGAAGATCACCGATCTCGACTACAAGACGATACGCTATCCGGGCCACGCCGCACGGGTCCGGACGCTGCTGGACCTGGGCCTCATGTCGGAAGAGCCCGTCGATGTCGACGGCGTACGGGTCTCCCCGAGGGCGCTCCTCGAAAAGCTCATCGCACGGAGCGTCCCCTGGGACGAGAATGATGTTGTGCTCGTGCGCGTGACGGTGGATGGCAGGAAGGACGCCCGTCGCGTCCGGGCGACCTACGAGATGGTCGACTACCTGGACGAGAGATCAGGACTTTCGGCCATGATGCGCGGGACCGCGTTCCCCTCGGCGACCATCTGCGCTATGATGGGACGTGGAGAGACGCCCGCCGGCGCGCTCCCGCAGGAGCTGGCTATAGAGAGCGGCAGGTTCATAGAGGAGCTGCGCTCGCGCGGTCTGCCGGTAGAGACGAAGCTCGAAACGCTCGCCTGAAGGCCCCCCAGGCCCGGGGTGGAATGACGACAAGAACGGTCTGCGTTCTGGCGGCCCTCCTCGCCTCGTTCGCGTCCCACACCGTCGCACAGGAGGAAGGCTCGCCCGGGAGAGCCGCCCCACGGGATACGAGGGCGTCGACCGC
Source organism: Candidatus Effluviviaceae Genus IV sp. (assembly GCA_014728245.1). GTDB lineage: Bacteria > Joyebacterota > Joyebacteria > Joyebacterales > Joyebacteraceae > WJLY01. The sequence goes on along the minus strand of WJLY01000085.1, from coordinate 3,714 downwards.
CCGTTCCGCGGAGGCCCCGGCCGCGCCTGCGGCCCGGCTCGCAGACCCGTCCGACGCCACGCTCCTGAGCCTCCAGGGCACTCCCGAATACGAGGACGTCCTCACGCGCTCCTTCGAGACGATCCTCTCCGACAGCCAGCTCGTCGAGTACGGGAGGCTGGGGCCGGAAGGCCGGGCCCGGTACCGTCGCCGCTTCTGGATCTGGAACGACCCCACGCCCGCGACCGAGGACAACGAGTTCCTGAACGAGCACGTCCGGAGGCTGGACTGCGCTCTGGCCAACTTCTGTCCCCAAGGCGGCCTCGATTGGGACCAACGGGGCGACATGGTCCTGAGATTCGGCTTGCCCGACGCGAGGGCCTGCGAGATCGGAGACTTCATGGGCGGGTTCGGGAGCATGGGGTTCTCCCCCAGTTCCGAGACATGGTTCTACGCCGAGGAGCAGATGTCGCTCCACTTCATCGACCCCAGCCTGAACGGACGATACGTCCTCGGGACCGACACCAAGCATCTGTCCGCGTTCATGCCCAGGGCCGTGCCCGCGGGAGACCCGAGCCTCATGAGACCGCCGGAGCCGCCGGAGCGACCCCGCAACATCGAGGGCGAACACATGGCCCACAAGGCAGGGTCGATGAAGGAGAGAGGGCTGGTCGCAGTCGAGGACGTCCCGCTCAGCTACGCTTACGAGCCGCCGGCGGAGCCGCTTGTCGTCTTCTACGAGGTCGTGACCGCCAGGGGCACAGACGGCGCGACAGACGTCGCAGTGAACTACGAGGTGCCGCTGGCGGCGCTGTCTTCCGCGGGAACTGAAGCTCGCGCCTCCGTGGGGCTCGAGAAGACGGTGCGCGTGACCGACGCGGATTTCGACGTGCTCATGTCCGACGCGAGGCATCTGGACGTCACGGTGAGCGGTATGGAGGAAGCCGGTGGCTCGAGCGTCGGGGAGCAAGTCACCCGCGCCTTCTCCGACGAATGGCGCCTGGAGATGCCGCCGGACGAGTACGTCATGGGCTTCGCCGTCACGGACACGGCGACCGGCAGAGCGGGACACGGGCGCAGCAGGTTCAGGGCCCCGGACTATTGCGCCGCAGGACTCTCCATGAGCGACATACAGCTCGCGATCGAGGTCCGCGAGGATGCCGCCGGCACAGGCGCGAGGTTCAGAAGGCTTGGAGGCTCCGTCGTGCCGCGGCCCTCACACGCCTTCCGCCGCGATGAGAGCCTCATCCTGTACTTCGAACTGTACGGGCTCACTGAGGACCGGCCCGGCGAGTCGCGCTTCACTGTGACGACGGAGGTGGTGGGCAGGAAGGCCAAGAGGGACAAAGGCTGGTTCTCCGGGTTCGTCTCCCGGCTCTTCCCGGAGGGCAAGCACTCCGTCTCGTCCCGCATCGTGGGAACCGGAGACGTGCCTGACACCGCCTACTGGTTCGGCCTGTCGCTCAGGGACCTCGCCGAGGACAACTACGACCTCACGGTCACGGTGAAGGACGCGCGTTCGAAGGAGGAGGTCACGAAGACCGCCTCGTTCACGGTGCTCGAGGACTGGTAGACGCCAAGCGTCGCAACCGCTGCTGTCTGCCCGCCGTCATAGACCCCCTCCAACTCCCCCGGTGGGGACACTCCTCACCGGCTGGAGCAACCGACGGTTATTGAACCGTTCAACTCGCTTCGCATATCGGACCGACAGACACTGGAGCCCGCGATCGCTGTGGTGCCCCAGAGAGTGCGTCTCGGGCCGCACCCCATAGCAGCCGTTCCAACGCATCGAGGGCAACGTCGCATCGAAGGGCACCAGACATGTGCCCAGCCACGATCGAGCGTGAGAGCAGGTTGATTACGAACGCCACGTAGACGAACCCACCCCTTGTTCCCCGCAGGCCAGGTCCGCACCCACGACTGGTGGTGATGCGTTGCTGTGAAGTTGCGGTTCACCAGAACGGCAGGCCGGCCCGCCGAGTCGCCAGAGGTCGCCGCCCTGAACTCCCTAGCTCTGACGGGTCCTGGAGGCGCATATCTCGCACCAGCCTCAGAAGACAGCCTTTGCACCTTCATCATGCCGCTGCTGATCAGAGTGAGTCCGTCAAGGAACTAGCGGACCGCCTTGAAGAGAAACTTGATCTCGGTCCAGGTTGCGTCACAGGATCCCTCATCCACCGACGTTTGGTTTCCGCAGACACAGCCTGCAGCCGAGCAGCCAATGTCGCCGCCATCCGATGCGGCCCCCAGGCAAGGCGAACAATCCTCAAGAAGTGGCGGTGGGTTACAGAACAGAGGGTCTTCAAACAGGTTGCCGGACAGCCATTCTACTGAGCCGCCGTCCGATTGCACCTGGGACATCCCGCCCGCAACATCGCAGTAGCCTATGCTGACTACGGACATGAACTCGGAGAGGATGGCAACGGAGATAGCACTCGAACCGAAGATAGAGTCGTTGATGTCCACAACTGAACCTGCGGTAGCAACGAGCCCGGTGCTCGCTGTAGCCGTGTTCTCGCATACGGTTGTCTTGCGTACCGATGCGCCAGATTCCGATATATGCACTCCTCCGGCGGGGCCCGCTGCCGCGTGATTGTCGACAATACAGCAGGAGATAATCTCCATGGCCTCAACGTACTGACATCCTACGCCGCCGCCTGTACCGTAAGGAGTCTCATTCGCACGCAGCGTAACCGCCTGGAGCAACGCGGAACCACCCTGAATCCACACGCCGCCTCCACCGTCAAGTCGGGCCGTATTGCCCAAGCAGGTGGAGTTATCGAAACACAGCGAACACCCCGACGCCTCTAGCGCCCCACCGCTGCCATAGGCGTAGTTGCCTACAAAGGTGGAGTTCCTCACAACGACGTCACCGTCAAGGACGCTCACTCCCCCTCCGTTGTGGGCGGAATTGGAGAAGAACTCGCATGCATGTATCTTCACCGCAACGCCATTCTCCACGAAAAGCCCGCCTCCCCTCCAGCCGGACGAATTGTGCGCGAAGCGACAATTGCGGACCTCACTTGAGCCGTTGGTTATCGAGAGGCCACCACCATCGCCCATCGACACACAGTGCCGTATGCACGAGTCGCGAACGAGAGGGTCTGAATCTGCAATCCGAACGCCGCCGCCATCGGCCGAGGTCGCAAGAGCATACTCGACGATGCAGTGATCGAGTACCGACGCATCAGACCCTTGCACCAGGGCTAGGCCCGCCCAGTTGTGTTCTCCCGGCGCAAGGCTCGAGAACAGGATCGAGTCGCCGCCGCTACCTGCGGCCGTGAGTGTTCCCTGAGCTGTGAGCCCACAGTCTTGAGCCGCAAACAGAACCTCGACCCCCGGATCGATGAGGAGTTCCTCTCCCTTGGGGACGACAACCGGGACCTCAACCACGTATGGAGACTGGCTCGCAGTCCAGTGTCCTCGCACATCCGTGGAGTCGATTATGGAGCCTCGCGCGAGAGCAGGGCCTACAAGCACGCTCGCGACTCCAAGAACGCATACCATACGGGACGCCAACATCAGGTCCCTCCGTAAGCTTCCCCGTCAAGCGTGCGCCAAGGGAACAGAGCTTATTCACATCCAGACAGTTTAGCGCGCTCTGCTGACCATATCAACCCGGTAGATGTACTTATATTGAATCCGCAGTCAAAACGGACTCGGCGGCTTGCTGCTCGATGCGCCGACTGCAGTGACTGGAGGGTTCGTGCCGACAGATGAGAGAAGGGTATGACG
>WJLY01000084.1 GCA_014728245.1 Candidatus Effluviviaceae Genus IV sp. | reverse complement strand
CTGGAATATGGCCGAGTTGGCCATTCTGACCAGCGTCTCCGCGTCCCTGGCGTGGTCGGGATAGCTGGCGACGCCACAGCTCATGGTGGCGTTCATCGTCTGACCGTCACACTCGACGGTCTTCTCCCAGAAGGCCTTTCGTATGCGTTCGGCCATGGTCCTGGCGTCGTTGCCGCCCGTCTCCGGGAGCAGGAGCGCGAACTCCTGGCCTCCGTAGCGCGCGATGATGTCGGAGCACCTCGTACCGGAGAGCAGTATGTCGCCCAGGCCGCTCAGCATGCGGTCGCCCGCCCGGTGACCATGCCGCTCGTTCAGCTCTGAGAAGCCGTCGATGTCCATCATCACGCAGGTCAGCTTTCTGCCGTATCGCCTGGCGCGCTCGATCTCTCTCTCCAGCCGCTCGTCGAAATACCGCCTGTTGTAGAGCTTCGTGAGACCGTCCCGCTCGGAGGGCTCCGAGGTGAGACTGTCGGTATAGGCGACCCGCAGAATCGCCCGCGCCTTCAGAATCAGCTCCTCCTCCCGGACGGGAACCGGAAGCCAGTCCGTAACGCAGGCCCTCGAGCAGGCAACTCCGGCCGGCGGGTCATTGCAGTCCGAAATCAGAAGAACCGGCGTTCTTCGGAACTTCTTGTCCTCGTCGATCCGGTCCATTACGCCGGCGTCTCTGGAGTCCATGACGATGAGGTCGGGAAGCTCGGCCGCGCACACGGCGACGATGTCGTGTACGTCGGGATAGACCACGACCTCATATGCGGCCGCGCTCAACCAGTCCGAGAGCTCCTCGAACTGTGAGCGATCCCTTGACCAGATCAGGATCTTCTTCCTAGTGGGCTGGCTCGCCCTCGGTGACATAGACACCCCCCAGGGTTCCCACCGCTCAAGAGGGACGCACCGGTCTCATCCGGCATCGGAGGAGTCCGGCAGGAACTGACTTCCGATTCTTTAACTTAGCAAGGGACGTGCCACTGGACCGAATGCGCCGCCGGGGCGGGAGAAATCGCGCAGACTGCCCGCCTTCCGGGACAGAGCGCACCGGGGCGGGCCACATGACACGGGGAGGAGCGCGCAGAACGCGCTCCTCCCTCGGATTGTGCATCGCAACGGCCCCCGGGTCGAGACCCCGGTCCGGAGGAGCCGTCGGTGTCAGTTGCCCCGCGAGCGGCCGCCGCACACGGGTCACCGGCCTCAGCGCATTCCCTTCCTGGGACGGGACGGCGAGATGGAGACCCGCCTGTTGACCCTGCGCTGCTCCTCCGTGTTGTTCGGAACCAGCGGCTCCTCCTCGCCGTACGCCTTCACCGTGATGCGCTCCTCCGCGACGCCCTTGTCGAGGAGATACTCCTTCACGGTGTTTGCGCGACGCATGGAGAGCGACTCGTTGTACGAATCGGTGCCCAGATCGCACGCGTGCCCGGCGATGTCGATGACGTACTCCTCGTCCTCAAGGAGGGCCTCAGCCAGCTTGTCGAGCCTGGCCCTGGCTTCCTTGTCCAGCTCGGACGAATCGAGATCGAAGTTCACCATCACCGCCACGAGGGTCACCTTCGGCATCGGGCAACCATGCTCGTCCACCTCGGTTCCCTTAGGCGTGTCGGGGCACTTGTCGCTTGTGTCCGGGACGCCGTCGCCGTCGTTGTCGAGGTCGGGGCAACCGTCCTCGTCCATGTAGGCGTCGTGGTCCTCGGGCTCGTCGGGGCACTGGTCCTCGTCGTCGAAGATGCCGTCTCCGTCCCTGTCGACGTCCGGGCAACCGTCCTCGTCCTCGAAGCCGTCGAAGTCTTCGGGCTCGTCGGGGCACAGATCGTCTTCGTCCATGATACCGTCGAGGTCGTTGTCGGCCTCGGGACAACCGTCCTCGTCCTCGAAGCCGTCGAAGTCCTCGGGGATGTTCCAGCACTCGTCGTCCTTGCCTACGATCCCGTCTCCGTCGCAGTCGCCCGCGCCGAAGTAGTAGGTGATCCCGGCGTGCGCCTCCAGTATCGAGTTGTTCGCATCAACGAAGTCGGGCCCGTGCGCGGCGCTCCAGCCGACGTTGTCGGTCTCGCTCTGAAGGAGCAGGTAGTACCTCGCGCCGACCGTGAACGACAGCCTGTCGGTTGCGAAGAGCTCCAGTCCCGCGCCGACGACGCCGGTCAGACTGGCTCCCGAGAGCTTCTCCAGCTTCCCGTCCGTGTTGTAGCCCTCCGGGACCTCTCCCTCCTCGGACGCCTCCTCGCGCCAGTCCTGGACCTCCCAGAAGGTCATGCCCAGTCCGCCGCTCAGATAGGGCGACACCCTGGCGTCCGGCGTGAAGTTGTACATCGCGGAGGCGCCGGCGTAGTTCCAGATGGTTCTGAAGTTATCGGACTCTCCCCACGTGTAGAACTTCTCCGCCTCGGCGGTCTCTGGCTCGTCGCCGCTCTCGGTCATGCCGCGGCGGTACTCCACCGACAGACACACGTTGTTCGTGAGAAGCTTCCTTACCTCGAGACCCAGCATCAGGCCCGAGTCCCCGTACTCCTCATCGCCGCCTCCAAGCTGCATCATGCCGCCCGTGACGGACACACCGAGGTCTTCGGCGCACACCTGTCCGGCCGCCGTGCCCGCTAGCAGCATCAGCGCGGCCACCGCTCCGAAAATCCAACGAGTCATGGCATCCTCCCTGTGTGGCGAAGCAACGCTCCGCCCGGTCCTGAACTGCGTCCCTCCCTCTCTTCTCGTACGCGGCGGGAATCGTATATGAAGAATCTCCGAGAGACAAGCGAGTAACGCGGCCCGCCGAAGCGGCTCTCGTCCCGGCGGGCCCGCGAAGCGCGCGGCTCTCCTGGACCCGTCGGATCCGGGATACGTAGTCCGTGATATCCACCTGCCGATTGTGCGATATTACGGTGTTTTCGGGTACCAGGCTGGAGTCTTCTTGACGGCGGCGACGTTTCTATTGTTTCCGGGCCGCATGTTCGCTTGCCTCGGACTCCCCGCGTCTGGCAGAATCTGCCCCGTCCAAGAGCTGCCACCTCGATGAAGACAGCCATCTCCTGGAGAGGAGGCACCTATGCTCCTGAAGGACGTGGCTCTGGTTGAGCCAATCGAGGCCGGCGACGCGTCGGAACTCCGCGAGCTGCTCCATCCGGAGACGGACGGAGTCGACCTCTCCTACAGCCTTGCGTGCGCGGTCGTCAAGCCGGGTGGGAGGACGCTGAGACACCGCCTCGACTCGACAGAGGTGTACTACATCATCTTCGGTACGGGGACCATGCACGTCGGAGATGAGTCGGCGACAGTCCACGCCGGACACTGCGTACACATCCCCGCCGGACACGAGCAATGGATCGAGAACACGGGGCGAATCGACCTCGCGTTCCTCTGCGTGGTAGACCCGCCCTGGGACGAGGGGGATGAGGAGGTGCTGGAATAGCCGCCCCGACACAGAAGTGTTCGGATGGACTTGTAGATTGGCCCGGACCGGGTCTAGACGCTCTGGATGTTTTGTGGTTGCAGGAATTCGCGTCTCGGTGATAGCGTCCCCATGCCTGTTGCTGAACGCGAAGAGCGAAGGAAACAGAGAACCGGGTCGGTCCCGTCGGTGTGGGGCTGACGACTTGTAAGAAAGGGAGGCGTTGGTGTATTGGCAAGTGCCGGTCGTGGGATCGGCACGGTCGGTGAGGGGTGTGCCGACACGAGAAGGAGGTACTGTTCAAAAGAGGCAGTTGGGAGTTGTGGCGATCACTGGCGGTCCCGGTCTGGATTGGGATCATCACAAACGGAGGAGGAAACCAGGATGAGACTCCTCGTGTTCGTAGCTGCGTTCATGTTGGTTGCCGGCGTCGCTCTGGGTGCTGAGGTGCCGACCATGAAGGGCGACAAGGCGATGGTCTTCATGTTCGATGGGCTCGACGATCTTGATCTCGACAGCTACGCCGGCGGCATCGGCATGCGCTACTACTTCGGGGACTACATGGCAATCCGCGGCGGCGTGATGTTCGACATGTACTCGGAGACGGAGGAGCCCTGCTCGGATGCTCCGGACGGATACCCGGACTACGAGTACTCCTCGAGCGCCTACGGGATCGAGCTGGTCTTCGAGAAGCACCTCGAGGGCTGCTCCCCGTCGGTGTCCCCCTACTTCGGTGTCGGCGGTTACTTCCGGATGATGAGCTCCGAGGAGAAGGATCCGACAGCAACTGAGGACGGGTACGGCACGGACGTCTGCACAGAGGACTACACCTACCTCGGTCTCTTCGGCGCCCTCGGTTTCGAGTGGGCGTTCACCGACTGCATGACGCTGGGCGGCGAGTACACCGTCGGCTTCCAGTCCATGAGCGGCGAGGAAGAGACGGACTACGCCTACGAGGGCGTGGACACCGAGACGTGCGAGGAATCCGGCTCCTGGATGGGCTTCGACGAGGCGTCAGTCTACCTCTCGGTCTACTGGTAGGCCGGCCTGGATTCCGGGTGTAGGAGTCCCGGGAGTCGGGGCAAGGACACTCGGGCAGTAAAGAGCAACAGAGGGCGCCCTCATAAGGGGCGCCCTCTCTCTTGGCGCCGAAAGGCTGCGGTCGAAGAAACGCGGCGCTCGGGCGACGGGAGTGGGCGCCGGACCGTCGATGTGGAACGGCCGATGCGGGTACCACCGCGGCCGAGCGGGCGGTGCGCGCGCTGAACGGCAATCACTGAAGGGCGATTTATCTCTTGCATGTCTTTCCGTGATTTCGCTAGATTCGCCGGGACGTGTGCAGTTGGGCAAGAGACCGAGGAGTTGCGAGCGTAACGCGTTCGCCTGCGGACGAGGGGGCGGTGGACACCGCGCCCGCAGCCGCGGGCACAACAAAGGGGAGGATCCATGCGTCGTGGACTCATGGTAGCTGGACTGGTTGTGATCGCGCTTGCCGTAACGACCGCCTGCGCGCAGGCGCAGATGTACGGCAGCCTGCGATTCGCTGGGCCCATGAACATGAAGGAGTTCGCCGTCGGCATGCAGTCCGGTTCGCTGGGAGGAGAGATCGCTGTCGGCTACTGGAGTGGCTCGATCACGGATCTGGACAACATCGACGAGTCCCTCGAAAGCGTGGAGCCGGAGCTCTCGATCATGTCGTTCGGCGGCACGGTCTTCATGCAGATCATGAGCGACGACAACTACGGCTTCGACCTGGGCGTCAGGTATCAGTACCTGTCGTTCGACGCGAACGTCACTGTCCCCGTGGAGGAGCCCCTGACGCGCGACGATGAGGAGCTGTCCGCCAAGCTCTCCGGATGGTCGGCGGGACCGCTGCTGCGCGGTCGGTGGTACCTCGTGGAGGACTCCATCGCCATCGGACCGGAGATCTACTTCAAGTACTCCTCGTACAGCACGGAGCTCGAGGCGATGGGCGACACGGTGGATGGACCCGGCGCGACCGGCATGGAACTTGAGTACTCGCTCAGAATGGACTTCCACTTCTAGCGACTGCCTGGAGCCCGGGAACACGTGAAACGGGGCGCCTCCACGCGAGGCGCCCCGTTCTTCTCTCCCCCTCCCGCACGCCGGACCACGCTTCGCCGCGACCGGCCACGAACGACGTCCGGGGCTGCGCATGTCCCCTGCGTACCTGGAGCCGGGTCGCACTGGCCCGAAAGGCTACATCCTTACCGGGCCGCCAGGCGAAGCCTGAGCAGCATCGCCGTCCCCTCGCCCACGGCGCTCCGCTCGATCCGGAGGCTACCGCGTAGCCTGGTCACTACCTCTCTGGAGCGGTAGAGGCCCGTTCCGCCGGGCCCCTCCTTCGTCGTTTCTCCCAGCTCGAAGATGCGATCCCATTTCTCTTCGGGGATCCCGCTCCCGGTATCCACGAAGCGCAGCTCCAGGAAGCCGCCGCTTGTCGATGTCTCTACCGTCAGGCGTCGCACCGCTGCGTCCGACATCGCCCGGAGCGCGTTGGTAACGAGGTTCGACACGACGAATCGGAAGTCCTCGGGCGCGATCCAGACGCTCGCATCGCCGGCCGCAGCGACGCTCGTGGCCAGCCCGACGCCGGTCGACGCCAGATCGGAAGCATGCATATCAAGGACGTCAGCGAGGGCGGGAGCGACCTCCGTGACGTAGGCCTCCCCCGCTTTCGCTCGCATCTCTTGCAGAGCCGCCTCGAGCGCGTCGACACGCATCGCCAGCGATGAGAGTTCCGGGGCGATGTCGCGTGGGGGCTCGTCGGTCGCCAGCGCCACCTCCAGCCGCGAGAGACCCTCTCCGGCGCTCGCGACCGCGGTCCGCAGACATGACTCCTCTTCGTGTGCGCCCCCCCAGGCGCGCGCGAGATCCAGGACATGATCCAGCGCCGGCCGGGAGGTCTCTCGATAGGCTCGCGCCCACTTCCGGACGACGGACACGAGCTCCTCCCCGCGCTTCCCGGCGCCGCGCGCCATTGTCAGGAGTTCGACGAGATGCCTCAGCGGCCGCGTCACGATCATCCTGTCGTGGCTTCCGGTCTCAAGCTCGGCCAGAAGGTCGGATCTCGCGCGGGCGCGCTCGGCCTCGGCCCAGGGCATCAGCGGAGCCAGGCCGCGCGCGATGGCGCGGCTCGCCCTGCCGCGCAGCGCAGGCGAGACCGAGACCGCCGTGGCGAGGGCCGAGCCGCCGGCGACGGCGACGATCAGCCAGACAAGCCCCCAGTCTAAGGGCGATCGCACGAGATCGAAGAAGTAGGCGCTGTCGGAGATCCCACAGAGCAGCACCTCGTCCTCTTTCTCTCTGTAGAGGCCCAGGAACGGGGGCTCGAGGAAGAGCGGTTCCCTGCGCGGCCAGTGCTGCGCCAGAAGCCTGAGCCCCGCGTCGTAGACGAGCAACCGGCCGTCTCGCAGTCCCGCCAGAACACAGTCGCCGGAGACGCCCTCGACCGGCACGCATCCCCAGCCGACTCCGCGCCCGGGCAGCCGGGCCGTCTCAGTGACCACGGTCTCTCCTTCAACGATGCCGACGCTGAAGAGCCGCCTGCCTCTGTTCCCGAAGAAGGCCCGCGCTTCGCCGTGGCGAGTTCGGCCCGAGAAGATCCGCCCCACTCGACCGGGGACGCTGACCTCTCCCAGCGGCACGCCGGTGGCGCCGATGCGCACGGCTATCGTGCTCACAGGGTCGTCCGACTCAAGCTCCGGCGTGGTCGCCCAGACGACCTCGGCCCGGCCGTCCCCCGTCAGGTCAACCGTGATCGCGTGCGTATCGGTCGACGGCCCGCCGCCGGGATGGATCCACATCAACCGGCCGTCATCGTCTATGACCCCCGCGTACGACAGACGGTCCGTCGTGCCGTTCATCTCCGCGCCGTTGCTCACGGAGCTCGAGCCGAAGACCACCTCCTCGCGCCCGTCCCCGTCCACGTCGCCGCCGCATACCCTCCTGAACTGGGCCCCACCCTCGTAGCTCCAGAGCACGCTCTCGAACTCGGCGTCGTACATGACGATCCCGCGCGGGAGCAGGTCCATGTCGGCGCCCATCGCGACCGCGTACCCGTGTCCTCTTTCCCCCAGGTCTATGCGGCACAGGTCGCGGACCTTGCCGTCCCACCAAGGCTCGCGGCTTATGCTCTCGCCCGTCGCCACTGCCACCCTGTCTTCCAGCCCATCGCCCAGCCCGTAGCACAGAAGCCAGAGTGTGTCGCGGCGCACGGCCGAGAGCAGGAACTCGTCCGCGCCGTCGTCGTCGATGTCCCGAGGGCCCAGATAGGCGATCTCGTGGAGAGACTCATCGGCGATGGGCAGGTTGATCTGTCCTGCCTCCAGGTAGGTCTCTCCCACGAACCTTATCGGGCAGACCTGAGCGAGTTCTTCGTTCGCTCCGACAAGCTCGTCGAGGCCGTCTCCATCCATGTCGGCGATCCACGCCTCGGTCCCTTTGCCCCAGGTGTGCGAGTTGACGACCACCAGCTCAAAAGGAAGTCGCCCGCCGTGCGACGCGGCGGCGGCGGGCGCGAACAACATGATGATCGGCAGCAAGAACGCCCCGATGCGTGCAGGGCGACTCATCTTCTAGTGCTCCCTGACGATCTCCTTGACCTTCATTAGGCGGGTGGCGGTGGCTCGCTCCAGTTCCGACAGCCGGTCCGAGATGAACCGGATCGTCTCCTCGAGGCTCGGGATGAGGATGTGCTCGAGCGCGTTGACGCGGCGGCGCGTCTTCTCGAGCTCGGCCGCGATGAGCTGCACCGACTTCTCCAGCTCCGCGAGCTTCATGAGCTTCGGGAGCGCGGTCGCGTAGAGCGAGAGCGCGCGGTCCAGGTCGCCCGTCGTGTCCAGGTAGCCGTAGCCGAGCTCCGCGTCTTCGTCGAACTCGACCGAGAAGACCGGGACCTTGAGGTTCATAACCTGTTCCCGGTCCGCTCTGAGGCTGACGGTGCGCCTCGAGAAGGCTAGCGCCGATTCCATCGCCGGCCCGTCCATGTCGAAGCGAGCGGACACGAACGCCCGGTGAGCCGGGACGAGCTCCTTCTCGATCTCGTTCCGGGCGTCGCGGGCCTCGTGCACGATCCCGAGGAAGCGCCGCATCAGCTCCTCCTGCTTGTCCTTCAGGAGCTTGTGGCCGCGCTGAGCGAGCGTGAGCCGCCGGCGCAGCCTGAGAAGCTGCATGCGGTTGGGATTGGCGCGGATCTTCATGCGTACGTCTCCGTTGTCAGGAGGGCCCGGGTCATTCCCCGGCGGCTCAGACACTCGAGCTTACGGAGGGCGCGTCTTCCGCCCGCGCGAGTTGTCTCGCCGGCGGAACCGCCCCGGATTCACCGGCGAGGCGTGTCTGAGCCCGGGTGGAAGGACGCGCCCTCCGCTTGCGCTCAACTCGCCTGCGGGGAATGACCCGGGCCCCCATAGGCCGCGGGGCCGGACGCGCGCTACTCCGCGCCGGCCTCGACCGCCTCCTTCTTCATGTAGCGCTCGATCTGCTCAGGCTTCACCCGCTTGAGCTCGGACACGGGCAGCATCTCCAGAAGTTCCCAGCCGAGCGCGAGCGTCTCCTCGATCGTACGGTTCTCGTCGATCCCCTGACTCACGTAACGGTCCTCGAACACGTCGGCGAACTCGAAGAACGCCTTGTCCTCGGGCGAAAGCGCCGCCTCGCCGAGAATGACCGCCAGCTCCTGCGCCTCCTTGCCCCGGGCGTAAGCGGCGAAGAGCTGATTCGCCAGGTTCGCGTGGTCCTCGCGCGTCCTCCCCTCTCCGATGCCCTTGTCGCGCAGCCTGGAGAGAGAGGGAAGCACGTTCACTGGCGGGTAGATGCCCTTCCGGTGCAGCGCGCGGTCCAGGATGAACTGGCCCTCGGTTATGTAGCCCGTGAGGTCGGGGATCGGATGCGTCTTGTCGTCCTCCGGCATCGACACGACCGGGATCTGGGTGATCGAGCCCTTCTTCCCCTTTATGCGCCCCGCCCGCTCGTAGATCGTGGAGAGGTCGGTGTAGAGATATCCGGGGTACCCCCTGCGGCCCGGCACCTCCTTGCGCGCCGCCGAGATCTCCCGTAACGCCTCGCAGTAGTTGGTCATGTCTGTCAGCACGACGAGCACGTGCATGCCGACGTCGTACGCGAGATACTCCGCGGCCGTGAGGGCCATCCGGGGCGTGGCTATGCGCTCGATCGCCGGATCGTTCGCCAGGTTCACGAACAGGATGGCGCGCTCGATGGCGCCGGTCCTCCTGAAGTCGGCGATGAAGTATTCCGCCTCCTCGAACGTGATGCCCATCGCGCCAAAGACGACGGCGAAGCTCTCCTCGGTACCCAGCACGGTCGCCTGCCTGGCGATCTGCGCCGCAAGCTCGGCGTGCGGCAGGCCGAAGCCAGAGAAGATCGGGAGCTTCTGGCCGCGGACGAGCGTGTTCAGCCCGTCGATCGTCGAGATGCCGGTCTGGATGAACTCGTTGGGGTAGTTGCGAGCCGTCGGGTTGATCGGCGCACCCGCCACGTCGCGCTTGATCTCGGGGATTATCTGCGGCCCTCCGTCCTTCGGGCGCCCGAGCCCGTCGAACACGCGCCCCAGCATGTCCCGCGAGAGCCCCAGCTCGAGCCCGCGGCCCAGAAAGCGCACGCGCGCGCTGTCGACGGAGACGCCCGTTGCGCCCTCGAAGAGCTGAACGAGCACCGTGTCCTCGTCGACCTCCAGAACCCTTCCCCGCCTCACCTCGCCGTTCGGAAGCTCGACCTCGGCAAGCTCCTCGTACTTAACGTCGGAAACGCCCCCGACCAGGAGCAGAGGTCCCGCGACCTCCTGGACGGTCATGTACTCCTTCGCCATTGGTGAGTTCCTCTCCGTCTCTCTCGTCGACATTCAAGCGGCCGCCCGCAGCGCCGTGCGCGGCCACGCGATCCGTCGGGCTACTCCGCGGCCCGCGTCTCCGCGGGAGCGGCCTCGGGCTCCTCTCTCCCCGACGCCTTCGCGGTGAGTTCCTTGAGTCCCTCTTCGATCCCGGATGCGATGCGGTCGAAGTCCGAAAGCTCGGTCTCCGGTATGAAGCGGGACCGCGAGATGTCCTCCATCACCGGCAGCGCGAGGATGTCCTCGGTAGCGACGCCCTGCTCGACGGCGTCGGTCGCCAGCCTGTACATCGTCATGATGTTGGAGAGCATCCTGAACTGCTTGGGGAACGACGTGTAGGTGTCGATCTCATCGAACGCGTTCTGATGAAGGAAGTCCTCACGGATCGTCTTGGCCGTCCCGAGCACGAGGCGGTCGCGGTTCGACAGCGCGTCGACGCCGACCAGCCTGGCGATCTCCTTGAGTTCGGCCTCCTGCTGCAGCACCTTCATCGCCTCGGAGCGCAGTGTCTCCCATTCCTCGGAGACCTCGGTCCGGAAGTACTCCCGCAGGCTGTCGTGGTAGAGCGAGTAGCTCGTGAGCCAGTTGATCGCCGGGAAGTGGCGCTCGTACGCGAGCCAGTCCTCGAGCGACCAGAAGACCTTGACCACCTTGAGCGTCGCCTGCACCACCGGATCGGAGAGGTCGCCTCCCGGAGGCGACACCGCGCCGACCGCCGAGAGCGCGCCGATCCGCTCGTCCGCACCCAGACACGACACCCTGCCCGCCCGCTCGTAGAACTGCGCCGCGCGCGCCGGGAGATACGCGGGATAGCCCTCTTCTCCGGGCATCTCCTCGAGCCGGCCCGACATCTCGCGGAGCGCCTCCGCCCAGCGCGAGGTCGAGTCGGCCATGACGGCCACGCTGTATCCCATGTCACGGTAGTACTCGGCGAGTGTGATGCCGGTGTATATGGACGCCTCCCGTGCGGCGACCGGCATATTCGAGGTGTTGGCTATCAATACCGAACGCTTCATTAAAGGCTCACCAGAGCGTGGG
>WJLY01000083.1 GCA_014728245.1 Candidatus Effluviviaceae Genus IV sp. | reverse complement strand
ACGGGGATCCGGAGGTCCCGATGCCTACGGATACACCTGGTCCGACAGCGACGAGCCCGGTGGACCGCAGTTCTCATGGAACGATATCTCGTCGTCAGGAACGCTCATCAACCTCGCCGACGACAGTTACCAGGAGATCGCGCTCCCGTTCGAGTTCCCGTTCTACGGGGCATCGCACTTCTTCGTGAGGATCGCGTCGAACGGCATTCTGGTCTTCGGGACAGGAGGCAACGAGTCCTCGAACGCCTCGATACCGGACACCGCGAGCCCCGACGGCTTCGTGGCGCCCTTCTGGGACGACCTCGACCCCGGCGCGGGTGGCCAGGTGCACCTCGACTGGGTCGAAGAGAGCAACGAGTTCATCGTCCAGTACACAGGCGTGCCTAGAGCCGGCGCTCCGGGTTCGTCGATGACCTTCCAGGTGATACTGGGCGACGACGGGAGCATCAGGTACCAGTACCTCGAGATGACAGGCGACCTCGAAAGCGCCACGATCGGGATTGAGAGCCACAGCGGGGCGGTCGGGCTTCCTATCGCCTGCAGCACGTCCTACGTGCACGACGACCTCGCGGTCGAAATACTGCCGGCATGTCAGTGGCTCATCGCCGACCCCTGGTCCGGACAGAGCGAGGCGGGGGAATCGTGGCCGGTCTCCGTCTGCGTGGACGCGGCGGGACTCGACCTCGGGGAGAGTACGTGCAACCTGCTCGTTAGGAGCAACGACCCGGACTCGGTGACGGTCATCGTGCCGGTGCTGGCGCAACTCGTCGACACCGGCGTCGAGGACGATACGCCGCGGCGGTACGAGCTACTGGGTAACTTCCCGAACCCGTTCAACCCGGTCACCGAGATCAGATACGCGCTGCCCGCCCCGACGGAGGTCAGCCTCGAAGTTTACGACCTCTCGGGCCGCGTGGTGCGGACGCTGCTCGCAGGCGAGACACAGGACTCCGGAAGGTACGCGGTGCTGTGGGACGGGCGCAGCGACCGGGGCGCGCCGGTGGCGTCGGGCGTCTATTTCTACAGGCTGACGGCCGACGGACGGGCGCTCTCGCGGAAGATGATATTGCTGAAGTAGCGTTCTGGGACGGCGCCGAGGGGAGGCTGATGCGTCGCTCGGGGTCCGTCCTACGTTCGGCGACGCGGTCCACGTCGCGGCGCGCCACGCACCGATACGAACGCACCAGTTGACAGGAGAAGCCATGAGACTTGCGATCCTTCTTGTGTTCGTCCTGGCGGTCGCCGCCTCCGCGGCGCCGGTCGCCGAGGTGGCGGCGCCCGCGGGCGCCGGGTGCGAATGGGTGGCCGTGAAGGGCATAGACGTGGCCTGGTCCCAGGAGCTTCTGCAGGACGGAGGTTGGGCGATCGCATCCCAGCTAGCCTCCGACTACCCGTTCTACGCCGAGGCAGCCGACGATTTTCTGTGCGGCGACGGTAGGCCGGTCGTCGCCGTCGAGTGGTGGGGCGCGTACTGGAACCCCGGGGCGCCTCCGTACGCGGACGGGTTCGTCGTCCGCTTCTACGCCAACGACACGGGCGGAGGCCTTCCGAAGCCTGGCGAGCTTCTCTTCGAGCAGACGTGCTTCGACTTCGTCGAGGAGGTCCTGCCGGATCAGACTTGGTGGTACCACTACTACTGCGCGCTCGACCCTCCCTTCGAGCAGGCGGCCGGGGAGACGTACTGGCTGAGCGTCCAGGCCGTCTATCCATGGTACGAGGGCGGACAGTGGGGCTGGGGGGAGTGCGTCTCCGGCGACTACTGGGGCGGCGAAGCGGTCTACGTGTTCGACGCTCTTGGCATAGACGAGTGGGCGCCGGTCTCTTCGTCGGACCCGTACGAGCACAGGGAGTGCGCGTTCGTGCTCTACAAGGACGAGATTAGCCCGGTGGAGCAGGCGTCCTGGACGCGGATCAAGGGGCTGTTCCGCTAGGCCCCGGCCGGAGCGAGCCCGGAAGGCGCGCGTCCGGGCTCACGTCGATGGCCCGTCCCACCGGTGCCGTGCGCGTGGTCCGGCAGACCGCTACCCGCCGGCCGAGCTAGGTCCGGCCCGACTCCGGAAGGCGCGCGTCCGGGCGCGCAGCCAGCGCCACAAGCTCCCGCTCGCGCTCCTCCCGGCCGGCCGGAAGGGGCACCACGATCTCCACGGGCGGCTCCTCGCTCAGGAAGAGGAGCACGACCTCCCGCACCGGCAGACCGGTCGCTTTCTCCGCGGCCACGCAGTACGCCAGCGCCTGCTCGCCATAGGTCTCCGCCAGGGCCTCGAACCCGCCCGCCGGCTTCTGGTCGGTCTTGTAGTCGACGATCGTAAGACCCGCTTCCTCGACGAACAGAAGGTCCATCTTCCCCTCGATCGTGAAGCCGTCCAGCCTCGCGCAGAAGGGCGCCTCGCGCGCGAACCGCCCTGAGGCCACAGCCCTTCGCACGACCGGGGAGCCCATCGCTCTTACGGCCATTCGCGCGGCCAGGGCCTCAAGCTCGGCGGTCGCGCCCTCCGATCGCGCGACGGCCCGGACGACGTCCTCGAGGCCACGGCTTTCGCCGAGAGCCGCCTGCTCCATCACCGAGTGTACGAGGAGGCCGAGCGCCGTCCCTCCCACGCGGTAGAGGTTCTCGCGCTCGTCGTCCGGGAAGGACCCATGCTCGACGTGGCGGCTCTTCGTGGACCCGCTCGGTTCGGCGGGCGGGCCGCTTCCCACGTGGCCGAGTCCGGAATCGGGGAGCGGCCGTTCGCCGCGCGGTCCGACGGGCGCGCCTCTTCCCGCGTGACCCAGTCTGGAAGGCGTCACAATCGCGGGCGGCCGGTCGTGCTCCGGGGCGAAGCGCTCCATCCGCTCGCTCCACTCGGCGAGGGCGCGCGCCGCCCGCGTCTCACCGGGCTCGGCCGACAGGGCCTGATCGAGGTCGAGTCGCACGGGCTTCGTCTCCCTGACCGACAGATCGAGTCGGGCGGTGTCGTACCATCGGGCGACGGGGTCGCCTTCGGCCGAAGCGCGAGCGGCGAGGGACTCGAGGTGGGGGAGCAGGCCGCTCGTGGACTTCCCGCCGTCGGGAAACCAGGGAACGACCACCAGGTCCCGCGCCCGGGTGGCCCCAACGTAGAGGAGCCGTATCGTCTCCGCCAGAGCGCGCTCCTTCTCCAGCGCGCTCTCTTCCTCGTATCCCAGCGTTCTCAGACGGCCTCCGCCGGACCCTCGCGAGTACTCGACCCGGGCTTCCTCTCTGTCGACGATGAGACCGTCCCCGCGGTACCTGTGCCGCCCCAGGTCGGCCAGGATCGTGATGGGGAACTCAAGCCCCTTGCTCTTGTGTATCGTCAGGGCCCGGACGAACTGGTCGCCCTCCTCCGCCATCGGCGACTCGGCCTCCTCCGGGGTCAGCCTTGAGACGTCCCCCAGCCAGCGCACGAACCCGGCGAACGACATGGGCTCCTGCTTCTCGAGGGCGGACGCGAGCTCGACCACCTTGATGAGGTTGGCGTGGCGCTGCTCGCCGGAGGGCTTGAGCAGGTACAGTTCGAGAGCCGAAGTCCGGTCGAAGAGCGTCATCAGAAGCTCGGAGACGCTGCGCGAGTTTCGCAGGAAGTGGAGGTCCCGCATGATCCCGAACGCCCGCTCGACCGAGGGCACCCCCTCGCCGGGCGGCGCGAGGTAGCGGAGGCCTCCCGTCCTGTGGCTGTGGACCACGAGGTCCTCGTCCGAGACGCCGAAGAAGGGGGTCCGCAGCGCCGCCAGGACCGACACGAGGTCGTTCGGGTCGTCGATCGCCGAGAGCACGGCCGAGAGCTCCTTCACCTCGCGGCGGGCGTAGAAGCGCTTCCCGCCCGCGATCCGGTAGTCGAGTCCGTAGGCGCCGAGAGCGTCCTCGTAGTGCTCGAGGCCCCTCGTCCTGTGGAACAGGATGGCCAGGTCGCCCAGTCGCGGCGGGCGCCAGGTCCCGGACTCCCTGTCGAAGATGATCGGGCGGCCCTCGTCGAGAAGCGCGCGGATCCACGCGGCCACCGCCGTGGCCTCCGCGCGGCGCACGTCGTCCGCGTGCGCCTTCTCGTCGATCTCGCCGCCGGGGGGACGCAGGAGGACAAAGCCCGGCCCCGCGTCGTCCTCGGGTCTGTGGGCGACAAGCGGCTCGTAGTCCGGCTGGTATTTCCGGTCGCCCTCGGGCGCGACCATCGTGTCCTCGAAAGAGGAGTTCACGCACTCGATCACGGCCGGCCTCGTCCGGAAGTTCTCGGACAGCCTCAGGAGCCGGCCCTGGCATCGGATGATCTCCTTGGCCTCCTCGTACATCTCGATGTCGGCGCGCCTGAACCGGTAGATCGATTGCTTGGGGTCTCCAACGAGGAAGAGCTTGCCCGGCTCGAGCCCGACGTCGGACCACTCGCCGGCGGCTGAGTCCCGGCCCTCGGACAGGAAGAAGACGATCTCGCACTGGAGCGGGTCGGTGTCCTGGAACTCGTCAACCAGGATGTGATCGTACGCGGCCTTGAGGTAGCTTCTGGCCGAGAGGTTGCTCTTCACGAGGTCGCGCGCCCTGGAGAGCAGGTCGTGGAAGTCGACGTACCCGGACGCCGTCTTCTCGCGCTCGTACTCCTCCAGAAACCCGCGGAGCCACCCGAACGCGGCGACCGTGGCGTTGTGCGAGGTCCTATCGAGTGCCTCGCACTGCCTCTCGCGGAGCGAGCGGGCGCGGTCGCGGACCTCCTGGAGCGAATCGCCCTCCCAGTTTCCCTTCTTGCCCCGGTTGCTCGCCGGCCCAACGCGCACGCCGGTGAGCGCGTGGGGGACCCTCGACTCCTCGGGCACGAGCGGGAGCGCGAGCGCCTCTTCGGCGAACGCCCTTATCTCGCGGAACGCGAGATCGTCCGGATCCGAGCAGGCGCGGTCGGCGATCGCGAGGAGCGTTTCCGCCTCCGAAGGGAGGCGCTCCACGAACGCGAGCACCGACGCGTCGTCGACGCGGTCAGGGACGAGCGGCATCACGTCACGCTCGTCTGCGAGGCGGAAGGCGAGCTCCCGCAGGGCAGAGAGCTCCGTTTTCATCGAGCGCGCCTCCGCCGCGCCCCGCGGGAGTCCGCCAGCAAGCTCTGATCTGATCCAGCGGTCCCAGGACGATTCGAGGAGGACCGTGCGCCGGAGGTCGTCGGCGACGGCGAAGCCGGGATCGACGCCGGCCTCGACCGGGCGCTCGCGCAGTATGCCGGCGCAGAAGCTGTGGATCGTGCCGATGGTCGAGCGGTCGATCTCCCTCAGGGCCCGCTCGAGCAGGGGGCGCTCCGAGTCGTCCGCGTCCCCGGCGGAGCGCTCGAGCCCGGCTCTGAACCGTACGCGCAGTTCGCCCGCCGCCTTCTCGGTGAACGTGATGGCGACTATCCGCGAGGCCGGCGTGCCCGATCGCACGATCGAGAGGAGCCGGTCGACGAGCACCGACGTCTTGCCGGTGCCCGCGCCGGCCTCTACCAGGCATGTGAACTCCAGACCGCCGTCGAGCCCGCGCGCGAGGTCGCGGTGTTCCCTGTCGGTGGTGGTGCTTGCTTCGATCACGTGGTCCTCACTCGATTCCCGCCAGGTCCGAGATGTAGAACTCGGCGTTCGGGTCTCCCTGCTTCATTCGGGCGAGCGCCAGCACGATCGGTCCGCACGCCGGCGCGTAGTCGCAGTTTTTGCAGGAGCGGTCCTCGGGGAACGGGAAGAACATGCCGCTCTCGATGCCGTGCACGATCAGACGGACCGCCGCCGCGAAGTCCGCCTCTTGCTCACTGAGTTCCTCGTCGGTGACCCTGAGCGGGCGCGAGCGCGGGCCGCTTGTCACGAAGCGGTACTCCGCGGACTCGACCCGCGTGTGCGACCGCTCGAAGAGCGCCCTGGCGGCAAGGAGGTAGACCGGGAGCTGCAGGTGGCGCCCCCGGTCGAGCGGCGGCTTCACGTTTCTGGGGTCCCCCGTCTTGTAGTCGATGATCCGGGCGCGGGACGTGTCGGGAGACACGTCGACGCGGTCTATCCTGCCGCCGAAGGCGAGCCCAACGCCCTCCCCGGCGTCGAAGTGCACGGTCTCCTCGGTCGAGAGGGCGTCGTCGCCGCGGCGCTCGCGTCCGCCGAAGCGGACCTCGAAGTGCGCGGGGACGTAGTCGGTTTCCTCCGCGATCTCGGACCTGAGCCAGATCGCGAGGTTGAGTCTCATGAGCCGCCGCTCGAGTTCGCGGGCCCCCTCGTAGCCCGCGAGGCTCCATTCCTCCGCGCCCAGTGTCCTGTCGGCCGTCTTCAGAAGATCGGGGAGGACCGAGTCGTCGAGGGGTACTCTGCCGCTCCTCCGCATCTCCCGCATGAAGCGCTCCAGGATCTCGTGGTAGAGGCTTCCGCGGTCGAGCGGGGAGTACTCGAGCGATTCCTCGGGCTCCTCGAGCGGGTCTATTCCGAGCACTCTGTGGACCAGGAATCTGAACGGGCACCGCGCGTACTCCTCGAGGGCGGTCGCCGAGACGGGCCGGCCGCCGCTCCCGTCAAAGGAGAGGCCGGCGAGCGCGGCCGCAGCCTCGAGCGCGTCATCCGAGGAGAGCGCCCCGTCGAACCGAGTGAAATAGGGACTGGACCAGCGGGTCTCTTCCATCTCGACGCCCGGCCTGAGCGGCAGACCCTCCGCGAGAAGATAGGCCACCTCGGTCGCGTCCCCGCTCTCAACGGCCTCGAGCGCGGAGCAGCCGTCGAACTCGCGTCGCGTCAGGGCCTCACGGCGCGACGGCGGGAACCGTCGCGAGAGCGGGACGCGTATCACGCG
The DNA here is from genome assembly GCA_014728245.1 of Candidatus Effluviviaceae Genus IV sp. Taxonomy (GTDB): domain Bacteria; phylum Joyebacterota; class Joyebacteria; order Joyebacterales; family Joyebacteraceae; genus WJLY01. The sequence continues at coordinate 3,195 of WJLY01000083.1, read as the reverse complement.
GTCGCTCACGTCGATCGCGGCGTAGTCGTGCTTGCGGCCAGTCATCTCCTCGAGGGCGTCGAGCACGAAGACAGACGGGACCCGCGGCCTCGCGGTCGCCGGATCGAGCCTGGGGTACGTGAGAATCAGCGTCTCCTGCGCCGATCCGACGGCGAGGCGGAAGAGAAGCCGCTCCTCGTCCATTCCCGGGGCGCGGAGCGGGAGCCGCCTGAGCGGGCTGCCGCCGATCGCCTCGTTCAGCCGCGTCCGCTCATCGTCGAGGAGCACCGGGTCCTGGCGCCTGTGGAGCGGGAACTGCCTCTCCACGAGCCCCGGCACCACGACGAGCTTGTACGAGAGGCCTCGCGCCGACATCGAGCTCAGGACGGATGGGCCGCCGACTCCGAACCGCGCTCCCCGGGGAGAGGAGGCGTCGAGGAACCTGTGCAGGAGCTCCGTGAAGTAGCCGAATGTGACCTCGCCCGCGAGCTGTGAGATCCCGCGGACGCGGCCGGCCGCGGCGAGCACCTCGTCTCGCTCGGCGTCGCGGCAGGTGACGTCGGAGAAGACGCCCGCGAGGGCGGAGAGGTACTCCTCCGGCGTCGCGCGGGACGCAAGCCCGGCGAGCGGCTCGACGATCCGCCCCAGGATCTCTCTCAGGCTGCGCGCCGGCGCCGCGAGCCTCCCGTGCGCCCTGGCGAACGCGTCCTGCTCTTCGGCATCGCCGGCCCGCTCCAGGCGTTCGGCGAGAGCTTCGGTGCGCTCGAGCCACTGCCGCGCGCCCGAGGTTATGCCGGCGAGCGACGACACCGCGTTCCATTCGCTCACCGGGGGCTCGCTCTGCGCGTCGCCGCACGCCGATGGCGCGATGGGCGCGACGGTCAGGAACTCTATGACGTCGGACCGGGCGAAGCCTGAGCCAACGGCGTCCGCGAGTCGCAGGAGGCTAAGGCCGCTGCGGGTCCTTGAGAGGCCCGGGGTCGTCTCCAGAAAGGACGTCCGGGAGCCGGGCCGCCTGCGGTCTCTTGTGTGAGGGTCGCAGAGGCCGTCAAGCTCCTGACCGAAGAGGTCCGAGTAGACGTCGGGCGCGCGGAGGATCACCGCCGCGTCCTGGAGGGAGAGGTCGCGCTCCTCCACGATGCGGCGCATGGTCCTTACGACCTCGCGCGCCTCCCTTGCTTCGCCGGGCGCCGAGACGACGAGCGTCTCGGGCGGGAGCGGAAGCGCGCGCGCGTCTCCGCCGAGCGGTCGCCGCTCGAACCCTAGCGAGAGGAACCAGTCGAGCGTCGGCCGGGCGTAGTCGAGGGCGGGCGTGTCGACATAGGGGAAGTAGACCGTCGCGGGGCCCTCTCCGAACACCGCCGCGAGGAGCCTCTTCTGGAGCGCGTTGAGGTCGTAGAAGCCGTAGACGATTAGGCGCCCGGCCGCGCGGTCGCTTCCCGCGCTCTCGAGCAGCTCGGCCGCGTAGCGCATGAGGTCCGCGTCGTCCGCGCGCTCTCGGTCGGCAAGGAACGCCTCGTAGGCCGACCAGAGGCGGGCCAGCTCCGCGCACTTGCCCCGCCGTCCACCTCTCAGCAGTCCGCCCTCCCGGGCGGCGTCGAGAAAGGACTTCGGCGAGTACGAAGCCTCCTTGAGATCACGGATAGCCGCCAGAAGCACGGGGGCCATCCCCGGCCGCTCGGCGACGTCGGAGAAGTACCCGCCGTCCGCGATGCCCTCGTCGAGGATGCGCCGGACGACGACCGCGTCGCCGCCGCGGGGGAGCATCGAGCGTCCGCCAGGGAGGGGGACCGGCGCGCATCGGGCGGCGAGATCCTTGAGCGTCATGAACCTGACGTTCAGGTGCCCGCCCGAGCGTTCCGCCAGCGCCCTCGATAGGCGGATGCCCAGGTAGTTGGTGGGCACGACTACAAAGACGGGGTCGGCCGGGTTCTCTCCGGCCGGCCCCGCCATGTGTGTGAGGAATGCTTCCTCGAGATGGGGATGGAAGTCCCCGGAGTAGAGCGTCCGCGCGCGGGATGGGGCGCGATTCCGTGAGCCTGCGGCGCCTTCCCGGGCACGCGCCGCGCCGTCTTCCTCGTTCATGGGAGGCCTAACCGCCGTCCAGCATCACTCCGTCTCTGTCGATGAACCATTGGTCCGGCTTGGTGAGGTACTCGAGCATGTCTTCCAGAAGGCTCAAGTGGTGCTGTTCCTCTCGGTACAGGACGTCGAACAGCCTCTTGGCCTCGTCGCTGTCGCACTCGGAGGCATAGTCGTGGTAGAGAGCCGAGATCCTCTTCTCCAGCTCTATCGCGCGCTTGTAGGCTTCCTCGGGGTCCATCGTGCCCTCGCCCGACTTCTCGGTCGCCTCGCTGTAGATCGTCTTGATGGAGGACTCGAGATCCGCGCGGGTGGGGGAGTCCGGCTCCGCGGCGTCGCCGCCTCCTTCCAGGTGCTTCCCCAGGCCCCTGATGAGGGCGACGTGGCGCTTTTCCTCGTTGGAGAGGACCTCGAAGGCCGCCCGGGCCAGCTTGTGGTCGGTTTTCTCTCTGGCCTGGGCGTAGAACTCGCTGCCGTCGTTCTCCGTTTTGAGAGCGAACTCCACGCGCTCTCTGTCGGTCTTCTGCTCGGGCATCTTTCCTCCTGTCGCGGGGCCTTGTGCTGGATGGGTCGGGCGTCGAGTGAGCTACTGGGTCGGGTTACCCGCCCGACGGAATCGACTGCTCGGGCGTCGGGCGAGCCTGGGATCGGGAATCCCCGCCCGACGAAGTAGACTGCACAGGGGTTATCTTACGGCACCGGAAGCGTGCGCGCAAGGGCCGGACACCATGGAAACCACAGGGTCGACAGGGCCGAGTCCGCACGGGACGACAGACACCCGTGGGCAGCCCAAAGGCTCTTGCGCCCCGCTCCGGCTGCGGTTACATTCCCTGCCGGTGCTGGCAGCCGGTCCGGCTCCGCAGGGGTTGGGCGCCGCCGGCCGGCGGAATCGACGGGATGTCCAAGGGAGGTGCGGGATGCGTGTGAGCATAGACGAAGACGCTTGCACCGGCTGCGGGCTGTGTGCCGACATCTGCCCCGAGGTCTTCGAGCTCGACGGCGACGTAGCGCGCGTGAAGATGGCCAAGATACCGGAGGATCTGGAGGAGTGCGCGGAAGACGCCGCCGACGATTGCCCGGTCGATGCCATCGAGGTTGACTGAGACAGCGACGAGAAGAGCAGAGGGCCCCGGT